>NZ_JBJDNH010000002.1:0-192704 GCF_044900465.1 Klebsiella sp. NPDC088457
TTGTCCTGGATATAGGTGTTATAGACCCCCTGCGCCAGCGCGGCTTCATCGCCGCCGCCGGTCCACACGCGCTGGCCTTTTTTGCCCATGATGATGGCGGTGCCGGTATCCTGGCAGGTCGGCAAAATGCCTTTGGCGGCGATTTCCGAGTTACGCAGAAACTGCAGCGCGACGTATTTGTCGTTCTCGCTGGCCTGCGGGTCGAGCAGGATCGCCGCAACCTTTTTTTGGTGAGAAACGCGCAGCATAAAGGCCGCGTCGTGGAAGGCCTGCTGTGCCAGCAGGGTCAGCGCTTCAGGTGTAACCTTCAGAATTTCCTCGCCTTCGAATTCGGCTACGGAAACATGCTCTTTGCTCAGCAGATAGTATTCGGTCTCATCTTTTGCCAGCGGAAAGGCTTCCTGATAAACGAACGGTTTAGTCGACATAGCTTAGCTCCCTAAGAGTAAAACCGCCGGGAGTATGCCCCCGGCGGTGATGAATCAGAACATCATGGACATCCACGGATAGCCAATCAGCAGCAGGGCGGCCAGGAAGATGGCGCCGAAGATGGTGCCGAGGCGCCAGTAGTCTTTGGTCGGCAGATAGCCGCTACCGTAGTAAATTGGGCTGGGGCCCGTGCCGTAAGGGGTGATGATGCCCATGACCCCCAGCGAGGTGACCATCAGCAGGACGAACACCTGCATATTCATACCCGGGATGGTTGCGGCGATAGTCAGCATCGCCGGCAGCAGCGCGGTGGTGTGCGCGGTGGTGCTGGCAAACAGGTAGTGCAGCAGGTAGAACGCCAGCAGCAGTACGATAGTGGCGACCCCCGGGGAGATACCGCTCATCAGCGCGCCGCCTTCTTTACCCAACCAGGCGATAAAGCCGGTAGAAGAGAGGCCATCCGCCAGCGCCACCAGGGTGGCGAACCAGACAAAGGTGTTCCACGCCGCTTTATTATTGGTGATATCGCTCCAGGACAGGACGCCGGTCCACAGCATCAGCACGATGACCAGCAGGGCAGCCAGCGCCGGTTCAATCCACTCGGCGGCGAAAATCCACATCATCAGCGCGAAGCAGACGAACACCAGCAGCAGAATTTCATTGCGCGACAGGCGGCCCAGTTTTTCCAGCTCACGTGCGGCCCACAGCGGCACTTCGTTGTTTACTTTGACTTCTGGCGGGTAGAACCAGTAGGCCAGCAGTGGCATTGCCAGAATCAGCAGGATCCCCAGCGGCAGGAAGGCGATAAACCAGGTACCCCACGAGATATTGATCCCGACGATGCTTTTAACCAGCGCGAGGGCCAGCAGGTTTGGCGCCAGCGCGGAGAGGAACATGGAGCTGGTGATACAGGCGGCGGTAATCGCGACCCACATCAGGTAGGAACCGATGCGGCGGGCGCTGGGGTCATTCGGTTTTGAACCGTACAGCGGCGGCAGGTTGGCGATAATCGGGTAGATGGTCCCGCCGCTACGCGCGGTATTCGAGGGGGTAAACGGCGCCAGCAGCAGGTCGGCGAAGGTAATGGCATAACCCAGCGTCAGGCTGCGACGGCCGAGATATTTCACCAGAATCAGCGCCAGACGGCGGCCAAACTGGGTTTTATCATAGCCGGCGGCGAACATAAAGGCGCCGAAAATCAGCCACACGGTGGAGTTGCCAAACCCGCTTACCGCCCACTTAAAGGACGCGCCGGCGAGTTTGAATTTGGGGTCCGCCAGTTGCGCCGGGTTGAAGAGCAGCCACTGGCTGCACAGGGCGATAACCACCACGCCGGTGATGCCAATCACGGCGCCCGGCAGCGGTTCGAAAATGAGCCCGACAATGACGCCGACGAAAATAGCGAAGTAGTGCCAGGCATATGGCGGTAACCCCTCAGGCACCGGAACGAAGAGTAACAGTACCGCGACGATAATGGGCAGCGTCATCATCAGCAGACGGCTTTTATTGGCAGCCCTGGGACTGGCTGCGCCGGCAGGCGCTATGGTTGTCTTTTTCTCTTTCATAATGAGTATCTGCGAGTAGTTGAAAATACGGTTGCGTCACGCCATAACCACTAATTTCTTTAATTACGAAACTTTCTTTAGTTATTAATGGTTGGTTTTGCTGATCGCGTTGACAGTTATTTAACGCATTTTGTCGGGCGTTAAATTAAATTATTGGGTTATTTATATATTGCGCTTTGATGTCGCGTTGCAATTGATCGAGATCAAAAAATACCGCGTAACAGGCTATTTTTTTATTTTGCTAATAACCCTGTTGGATAAGGTGTTTATTTGTTTAAAATATCGCTGATTGTTAAATTGCAATCGAGAATGTGTCGTAACTGATGATGGGGTTGTTTTCTATCGTAATGATATATATCGATTTTTAATTCCTGCCCTTGAGGTAGTGATTTTAACAAAGATGTCCGGTTTGTTATCAGTTTTTTGTTTTATGTGAATGCGATATTTTAAATTAATAATACAATAGAGGTATTGATGTTATTGCTGGGATTAAATAGTTTTTTAACTAACGTAATTACTTTGGTAACTAAAAATAGCGCTATATTATTAGCATGAACACAGGAATTAAGAAACATAATCAAAAACACTTCCGTCACCCCATTCTGAATTTCAATATTTAAAATCTGGAGTGTTAATATGACCAGTAACTCACGTATTTTGCGTCCTTTTACCTTACCCAACGGTACCGAGCTGAAAAACCGTTTGTTAATGGCGCCGATGACCACCTGTAGCGGTTATTTTGATGGTGGCGTGACCAGCGAGCTGGTGGAGTACTATCGTGCGCGTGCCGGCAGCATTGGTACCATTATCGTTGAGTGCTGCTTTATCGATGATTACGGTCTGGCTTTCCCGGGCGCCATCGGCATCGACAGCGATGACAAAATTGCCGGTCTGGCAAAAATCGCCGACGCGATCAAAGCCGAAGGGTCAAAAGCGATTTTGCAGATCTACCACGGCGGCCGCATGGTCGACCCGCAGCTGATCGGCGGTCGTCAGCCGGTAGCGCCGAGCGCGCTGGCCGCGCCGCGTGAGGGCGCCGCGCTGCCGCGGGCGCTGACCGCGGAAGAAGTGACAGGGATGATTGTCAAATTCGGCGATGGCGTGCGTCGCGCGATCCAGGCCGGTTTCGATGGCGTGGAAATCCACGGTGCGAACACCTACCTGATTCAGCAGTTCTATTCCCCGAACTCCAACCAGCGGGACGACGAGTGGGGCGGTAGCCGCGATAATCGCGCCCGTTTCCCGCTGGCGGTGCTGGAGATCACCCATAAAATGGTCAGCCAGTATGCCGATGATGCCTTTATTATCGGCTATCGTTTCTCGCCGGAGGAGCTGGAAGAGCCGGGTATTCGCTTCGACGATACCCTGTATCTGCTGGAAAAACTGGCGGCGCGCGGTCTCGATTATCTGCACTTTTCAGTCGGCGCTTCCCTGCGTCCTTCGATTGTTGACACCAGCGATCCTACGCCGCTGATTGAAAAATATTGCGCGCTGCGTTCTGACACCCTGGCGCAGATCCCGGTGATGGGCGTTGGCGGCGTGGTTAACGCGGCGGATGCGGAGCAGGGGCTGGATCATGGCTACGATCTGATTGCCGTGGGCCGCGCCTGTATCGCTTACCCGGACTGGACGGCGCGGATTGCTGACGGTGAACATCTGGAGCTGTTTATCGACAGCACCCAGCGCGAAGCGCTGCATATTCCGCAGCCGCTGTGGCGCTTTTCGCTGGTCGAAGCCATGATCCGCGATATGAGCATGGGTGATGCGAAGTTTAAGCCCGGCGTGTTTGTCGAAACCGTGCAGGACGATGTCAGCGAACTGGTCATCAACGTCAGTCTGGAAAATGATCGCATCGCCGATATTGAACTGGCGGCCAGCCCGCGGCAAACCGTGGAGTTCACCACCAGTTTTGCCGAGATCCGTGAACGTATTCTGAGTGCGAACACACCGCATGTGGACGCCATCTCCGGTGCTACCAGCCAGAGTGAAGCGGTGAAAAAAGCGGTGTCGAAGGCGATGCTCAAATCGAGCAAAGCGCTGGCCCTTGAAGAGGGTGGCGACGATCTGACGCCGAAAAGCTACGACGTCGTGGTGGTGGGCAGCGGCGGCGCCGGTCTGGCGGCCGCGATTCAGGCGCATGATGAAGGCGCCAGAGTGCTGATCGTTGAGAAAATGCCGACAATCGGCGGTAATACCATCAAGGCGTCTGCCGGGATGAACGCCGCTGAAACACGCTTCCAGCGGGTAAAAGGCATTGTGGACAGCAAAGAGCTGTTCTACCAGGAAACGCTGCGCGGCGGGCATAACAAAAACAATCCGCAGCTGCTGCGCCGCTTTGTGGAAAACGCGCCGCAGGCCATCGAATGGCTGGCCCGCCGCGGGATTATGCTCAACGACATTACCACCACCGGTGGGATGAGCATTGACCGTACCCACCGCCCACGCGACGGATCCGCCGTCGGCGGCTATCTGATTAGCGGTCTGGTGCGCAACATCACCAGACGCGGTATTGACGTGATGCTGGAGACTTCGGTGGAAGAGATCCTGATGGATAACGACGAAGTGTGCGGCGTCCGTCTGCTGAATGATGAGCAGGAGAGCATCGTCGTCCAGACGCCGGGCGTTGTCGTGGCAACCGGCGGCTTCAGCGCGAACAGCGCGATGGTGGTTAAATACCGTCCTGACCTGGCCGGTTTCGTCACCACTAACCATAAAGGGGCGACCGGCGGCGGCATCGCGCTGCTGGAGCGTATCGGCGCGGGCACCGTGGATATGGGCGAAATTCAGATTCACCCGACCGTCGAGCAGAACACCTCGTATCTGATCTCCGAATCGATTCGCGGCGGCGGGGCGATTCTGGTTAACCAGCAGGGCAAGCGCTTCTTCAACGAAATGTCGACCCGCGATAAAGTATCAGCGGCGATTATCGCCCTGCCGGAACATTACGCCTACATCGTCTTTGATGAGCATGTGCGCGCCAAAAATAAAGCAGCCGATGAATACATCGCCAGGGGGCTGGTGACCAGTGCCAGCTCGCTGCGCGAGCTGGCGGAGAAGCTGGGGATGGATTACCATGCCTTCCTCGCGACGCTTGAGCGCTACAACGGTTTTGTTGAAAAGCAGTGCGACGAAGAGTTCGGTCGTACCACCGCGCTGCGCGCGCCGGTCAACGAGGGGCCGTTCCACGCGATCCGTATCGCGCCGGGGGTTCACCACACCATGGGGGGGGTGACCATTAACCCGGAAACCGCGGTATTGAATACCCGCCATCAGCCGATTGCCGGCGCCTACGCGGCAGGGGAAGTGGTTGGCGGCATTCACGGCGGCAACCGCATCGGCGGGAATGCGGTGGCGGATATTATTATCTTCGGCACCCTGGCGGGCCACCAGGCGGCAAAACGCGCCAGAGGCTAACGCTCAGTGATAACAGGCCGGGTTCGCCCGGCGTTTTCCCCCGGCGGCGCGCTGCCGGCCGGGGCGACACAGAGGAGCTGCAACCATGTCTGGCGACCGCCGCATCTATAGTTACTCCACCGTGCTGATGGGCTCACCGATCTTACTTAAACTCTTCTCCCACGACGAAGCCCTGGTTTCCCGCACCTTTCAACTGATTAAGCGTTACGAAGACCTGTTCACCGTTAACCGCGCGCAATCGCAGGTGATGGATATCAATCATGCCGCCGGACGTCATCCGGTTAGCGTCAGCCGCCCGGTTTACCAGTTGATCAAATGCGCGAAAGCCGCCAGCATGGTGCAGGATAGCGCCTTCAATCTGGCGATTGGTCCGCTGGTGAAACTCTGGCGTATCGGTTTTCAGGGACGCAGCGTACCGGCCGAGGAAGAGATTGCCGCCCGGCTGTCGCTGACCCATCCGCAGGATGTGATCCTCGATGACGCCGCTGGCAGCGTTTTTCTCACCCAGGCGGGGATGGAGATTGACCTTGGGGCGATTGCCAAAGGCTATATCGCCGATCGGGTACGCGATTATTTACGTCAGCAGGGGGTCAGCGCCGCGCTGATCAATCTCGGCGGGAATGTGCATACCCTCGGCGAGTGGTCGATTGGGCTGAAAAAGCCTTTTGCCCGCGACGATGCGCTGGTCGGAAGTATTGCGGTTGCCGGTCAGTCGGTGGTGACCTCCGGTATTTACGAGCGCTATTTTGAGCAGGACGGGCGGCGCTGGCACCATATCCTTGACCCGCGCAGCGGCTATCCCCTCGATAACGAACTCGAGAGCGTGACCATCATCGCGGACGACTCGCTCGACGGCGATATCTGGACCACCTTGATCTATGGCCTCGGGGTGGAGAAAGGGTGCGCGGCGCTGCATCGACGCGACGATATCGAAGCGATTTTCGTCACCAAAAATCGCCAGGTGATCCTTTCATCGCAGCGCCGCTTCCGCTTTCATTTACTCGACGACAGCTACCGGCTTACTGACTGTACTGTTTAAGCAGGCTGTACTGCTCGGCGACCAGACGATAGCGGTACACCGGGCGCCCGGTCGCGCCGTAGTGAATGCTGGTGTAAAGAATATTAATTTGCGCCAGCCAGATCAGATATTTACGGCACGAGACGCGGGAAATGTTCACCGCCACCGCCAGCTCGTCGGTCGAAAACTCGGTACCTGGATGGGCATCGATCCACTGGCACAGCGTACGCAGCGTCTGCGCGGTTAACCCTTTCGGCAGCTTGCGCGCGTCGGTGGCTTCCGGCGCTCCGCCGTGGAGCAGGCGGTCAACATCGGCCTGCTCATAATAGGGCTGACCGGTCATCAGCTTTCTTTTTTCGCGCCAGGCGGTCAGCGCCTCTTCGAAACGCGGGAACTGAAACGGTTTGATCAGATAATCGACCACCCCATAATGCATTGAGGTTTGCACCGTCGCCGCATCGGCAGCGGAGGTAATCATAATCACATCGATGGGGCGGCCGGAAGCGCGGATGGTTGGCAGCAGATCCAGCCCGCTATCATGCTGCATGTAGACATCCAGCAGCACCAGATCGATCTCCATCGCGCTATCGTTAATCATCTCCTGGGCTTTATTCAGCGTTGACGCCGTGCCGCAGCAGCGGAAACCGGAGATTCTCGCCACGTACAGGCGATTCAGTTCGGCCACCATGGCATCATCATCAACAATTAAGACATTTATCACGCACGTTTCCTTTTACTATCCCAGGGAAGATGTACAAAAAATTGGGTAAACACGCCGGGCTCGGACTCGACGGCCAGCGTGCCGCCCAGCTCGCGCAGCTGCTGGCTGGCAAGAAACAGCCCGACACCGCGGTTTTCACCCTTGGTGGAAAAGCCTTTCGTAAAGATGGCGTCAATATGGGCGGCCGGAATTCCCGGGCCGTCATCGCTCACCTCGCCACTTAGCCAGCCATTTTGATAGTGCAGCAGCAGGCTGACTTCGCCTTCTTTCTGGCCGCTCATGGCGTCCAGCGCATTCTCGATCAAATTACCCAGCACCGTCACCAGCACGGTGACCTGTTTTTCGTTCGGACAATCGGGGACCAGGCTCTCTTCCGCGAGGCTCAGGCTGAAGCCCCGCTCTTTAGCGCGCTGGATTTTACCAATCAGAAAACCCGCGACCACCGGTGATTTGATCCGGTGCTGAATTTCGCCGATGTCCGCCTGATAAGTATGGGCGGTTTGCAGCACGTATTCCTCCAGCTTGTCGTAGCTTTTCATATTCAGCAGGCCAAGGATCACGTGCAGCTTATTCATAAACTCGTGGGAGGTGGTGCGCAGCGCATCGACATAATTGACCATCCCGTCGAGCCGTTGCAGCAGCTGGCTGACCTCGGTTTTATCACGGAAGGTGCTGATGGCGCCGACAATCGCATTCTGACTGCGCACCGGCACGGTGTTGCTGAGCAGCAGGAATCCGTTGCAGCCGAGCTCGCGGTCGTAAATCGGCGTGCCGGTTTGCAGCACCTCCTGTAAATCCGCCAGCAGCGGGGTATGAGCGATCTCCTGGCCGGGGCCGCTCAGCAGGATCTCGCGGGCCGCGGGGTTGATCAGCGTGACGCGCCCCGCGACATCGACCGCCACCACCCCCTCTTTCAGCGAATGAAGCATCGCCTGGCGCTGCTGGAACTGGGTCGAGATCTCCTGCGGTTCCAGCCCCAACAGCACCCGTTTCAGGCCGCGCACCAGGCTCCAGGTGCCGATTGCGCATACCAGGGCGCTGAACAGCACCGTCAGCAGGACGTCCCAGCGGCCATGGGCGATCTGCTGATCTACTTTACTGAGCGAAATCCCGACCACCACAACGCCAATTTGCTGCTGCTTGTCGTTATACACCGGCGTAAACACGCGTAAGGCCGGGGCCAGTACGCCGTGGTTGATGGCGACATTTTCCGCACCTTTAAACGCCGGCTGGATATCTTCTCCGATAAAGCGCTGGCCGATGATCTGGCTGTTGGGATGCGAATAGCGCACGCCATGCATATCGGTGACCACGGCGTACAACAGATCGTTGCGCCGGGTGATGGCCTGTGCCAGAGGTTGAATGAGATTGTGCTGCGGCGGCTGGGTCAGGCCGAGCTTCACTTCCGGCATGTCGGCGAAGGTACGCGCCACCGCCAGCGCCGTGTCTTTGACGCCGTCGCGGGTGGTATTGCTGATCTGGATAAACCACAGGGCATAGACCAGTAACAGCACGCAACCAATCACGCTGCCAATCATCAGCGTCACGGCGGTACTCAGTTTCATACTCATCAGGCGTTTGCGCGCGGGCGCATCCTGCTCCGCTAAATCCTTCATGACATCCCCTGGAATAATCGGCGAAGGCCTATTATCGCCGATAGGGGCGATTTCATAAAGCCGTGTCATGCACCCGCTGGGCGCATCCGCGCGCGGCCGCGGTTCCCGGTCTGCTGATTATCGACAAAGGCCCGCAGCGGCGGCATGAGCCGGCGGCTGGGCGAGTCAAAACAGAATCCCGGGAGTGCCGGCGTCCACTGCTGCTTGCCGATGCCGCGTCATTCTCATTCGTGACAGGAAGCCAATACTTTGTTGACGGCGGGCTGGTGATGCACTGACTTCTGGTTCGGAGAAGCTGAAAGGTCAGTCGGACTGAAGCGGGCGTCGGCGTAAACTGGCCGCCAAACAGCCAATCGCCAACCGACGGGGCGCGGGGACGAGAAACTGTGACTCCAGCGACGGTAAACGATCTGCGGATGCCTTTACACTGGCGAAACAGCGTAATAGCCCTGCACGGCACGGGGACATGCCGCAGTGAGTTCTTTCTGTTTTAAATGGAGGTTTTTATGAGCAGTAAGCCAACCGCTTCAATGATGGAACGACGCCACCCTGAAACTCGCCACATCGACAGTCTCGCCACCCTCGATATGCTGACCATGCTGCATCAGGACGATCGGCAAATTACCGATGCCATCGCCGCCTGTTTGCCTGAGATTGCCCGTCTGGTCGATAACGCCGCCGCAGCGCTGAGCCGGGGAGGACGGCTGGTTATCATCGGCGCCGGAGCATCTGGCCGCGCGGCATTGCAGACGGTGAGCGAGTTTGCGCCGGAAGAAAAACATTCGCTGATTGGGCTCATTGCCGGTGGTCCGGCAGCGGCGCTGCAGGAGATGGAAACCGCCGCCAACGATTACGATTCCGGCGCCCTGGAACTGCAGGCGCTGCAGTTTGGCCGTAACGATATGCTGCTGGCGCTGACGGTCAGTGGACAAACGCCGTGGGTATGGGGGGCGATGCGTCACGCCTGGTCTCTCGGCGCGCCGATTGCCGTGTTAACCCAGCAGGCGAGTAGCGAAGCCGCGCAGCTGGCGGATATGGTTATTGCGCCGCAAACCGGGCCAGAGGCGGTGGCGGGGTATGGCAACCCGAAAGCGCAGCTGGCGCAGCGGCAAATCCTCGCCATGCTGACCACCGGGCTGGCGATTCGCGAAGGTCGGGTCTATAGCAATCTGCGGGTCGATCTGCAGGCCACCAGTCCACGCTGGGCGGAACGGCAAATGGCGATCGTCATGACCGCTACCGGCTGCTCGCGCAGCGAGGCGAAAGCCGCGCTGGCCAGCTGCAATCAGCACTGCCGTACGGCAATACTGATGCTGATGACCGGGCTTGGTGCCTGGCAGGCGCGGGAGCTGCTGGCCGAGAATAACGATCATTTGCGGATTGCCTTACGGGAAACAAAACGGACGGTTCTGAGTCCGGCAAATTGATCGCCGTCGGCGCGCACTGGCTTGCGCGCCCCATTTTATGAAACCGCGAAATAAATAACTCAATAAACCGCTGGTGACTATTTTACGCCCTCGAAAACCCCGTTATTCTTTCGCTTTTATTTTTCATTGTCGCAGCTTTTACTTTTTTAAATTAAAAAAGTATTAATCAATAATTGATTAACTGTGCGGAAAATGTAAATGATATTTTAAAATATAATAAAAGTGCGTTAACATGTGTGCACTTATTTCATTGTGCTATGCGATAATTCTATTATGCCTGCAATTAAAAATACGTTCTTATCCATGACCGCACTGGCGATGTTTGTCAGCACGGCGAGCTGGGCCAATACCGATTCAGCCCAAAAAACCGATTTCCTGCTGATTGGCGGCGGAATTATGAGTGCCTCTCTTGGGACCTGGCTACAGGAATTACAGCCGGACTGGAAACAGGTGATGGTCGAGAAGCTCGATGGCGTCGCGTTAGAATCCTCTAACGGCTGGAACAACGCCGGTACCGGTCACTCGGCGAATATGGAGCTGAACTATACGCCGGAGCGCCCGGACGGCTCTATCGATGTCAGCAAGGCGCTGGATATCAACGAGCAGTTTATGATCTCCCGCCAGTTCTGGACCGCGCAGGTGAAACGCGGCATTTTGCATGACCCGCATTCCTTTATTAATTCCACTCCGCATATGAGTTTCGTCTGGGGCGATAATGTCGACTATCTGCAAAAGCGTTATACCGCATTGCAGCAAACCACCTTATTCCAGGGGATGAAATTTTCCACCGATCACGCGCAAATTAAACAGTGGGCGCCGCTGGTCATGGAAGGGCGCGATCCGCAGCAAAAAGTGGCCGCCACATGGACGCCGGTCGGGACCGATGTTAACTACGGGGAAATTACCCGTCAGCTGATCGGCAGCCTGAAGAAAAATAACAACTTTACGCTGCAAACCTCTTCCGAAGTCACCGACTTTAAACGCAATGCCGATAATTCATGGCATGTGACGATCAAAAACGTCAATAGCGGCGAAGAACAGGCTATCGATGCGAAATATGTTTTCATCGGTGCTGGCGGCGGGGCGCTGAAATTACTGCAAAAAACCGGTATTCCGGAGGCGGATAATTATGCCGGTTTTCCGGTCGGCGGCTCTTTCCTGATGAGTGAAAACCCGGCGGTCACCCAACAGCACCTGGAGAAAGTCTATGGTCAGGCTTCCGTCGGCGCGCCGCCGATGTCGGTTCCGCACCTTGATGCCCGCTTCATCGACGGGAAACGCGTGGTGCTGTTCGGGCCGTTTGCCACCTTCTCAACCAAATTCCTTAAAAATGGTTCGTTCTTCGATCTGCTGAGCACTACGACCACCGATAACGTGTTGCCGATGACCCACGTGGGTCTCGACAACTTCGATCTGGTGAAGTACCTGATTAGCCAGGTGATGCTGAATGATGATGACCGTTTTGCCGCGCTGAAAGAGTACTACCCGGACGCGCGTAAAGAGGACTGGAAACTGATCCAGGCAGGGCAACGCGTACAGATCATCAAGAAAGACGCCGACAAAGGCGGGGTGCTGAAGCTGGGGACCGAAGTGGTGGTCGACCAGCAGAAAACCATCTCGGCGCTGTTGGGCGCATCGCCAGGGGCGTCTACCGCAGCACCGATCACGCTCAACGTGATCAAACAGATGTTCCCGGAGCAGTTTAACTCCGCCGAATGGCAGAGCCGCATCCACGCTATCGTCCCGAGCTACGGCCAGAAACTGAATGATAATGCCGCGCTGACGCAGCAGGTGTGGGACGACACCGCCGCCACGCTGCAGCTGGCGAAGCCGCCGGTTATCCATATGAGCGACAACCAGCCGGCGGCTGCCGTCGCCCAGCCGTCAGAGCCATCGCGTACGGAGTCTGCGCAGCACGATATGGCGCTGTAATCTGACCTAAGCCCCCGCCAGCCGGGGGCTTTTTTTTAGCATGTCCATGGCGGCGCGTCTATTCATGAGCAGCGCTCATAACCTTGATACGCCAGCAGGGGATTATCCGTCAGCGATTTTCCGCTACCTCTCGATGAATGGCGTCGTTGCCGCGACGTCGACGGCGCTGGATGAGGCGGGGGAATTTGCCGGTTCGGCTTCGGCGCCGATCGGCGCGCTGCAATACGGCAGCGGGATTATCTCCTCGCTGCTGCTGGCGTGGCTACATGACGGGACGCCCTGGATGATGGTGTGGATTATGGCCGCTTTCACCGGCACCAGCCTGCTGGTGGTATGGACCCGGGCGCAAGCAGCCTGAACACGGCATTACCCACGCGGAGGTCGGGGCGGCGGCTGGCCGCCCCGTGGCCATTAATCTTTGCCGACATCGCCCAGCAGGAAGGCGATGCTCTGTCCTCCCGGGCTCTGCTCAAGGGCAATTTTGACAATAATCGTCAGCGGTACCGACAGCAGCATCCCGACCGGCCCCAGTAGCCAGCCCCAGAAAATCAATGACAAAAATACCACCAGCGTCGACAGCCCCAGGCCGCGCCCCATGATCCGCGGCTCAAGAATATTGCCGAAGACGAGGTTAATTACCAGGTAGCCCGCCAGCACCACCAGCGCCTCATACAGCCCGCCAAATACCAGCACCTGCAAAATGGGCGGGATAGCGGCCAGTACTGAACCAATGTTGGGGATATAGTTGAGGGCGAAAGCCAGCAGTCCCCACATAAAGGCAAAACGGACCTCCAGCAGCACCAGCATCCCCCAGACCACCAGGCCGGTGACCAGGCTGATGACGGTCTTTAACACCAGATAATGAGAGACGCTATCAAGGGCGCGCTGAATGGCGCCCATGCCTTCCACCGGCCGGGACATCAGCTGCTGCAGTTTGGCGGGCAGCTGCGGGACTTCCAGTAGCATAAAGACCACCGTCAGGAGCAGAAGGAAGATAGAGGACATGGCGTTGGACAACTGCGTGAGCAGGCCGGTTACCATCGTCATCACCGCGTTGGGGTCGATGTATTTATTCAGCTCGACAACGGAGACGGTAAAGCCGAAACGCTGTAGCCACGGAGTAATGGTATGTACCGGCTCTGACAATGAGCTGCGGTACTGCGGGAGGGTGCGCGCCAGTTCATTGAGCGAGGTGCCTAAGGAGGCCAGCAGAACCACCACCAGCATAACGATGGCGCCGATAAGCAACGATATCGCCAGCACCCGCGGCACCCGACAGCGCACCATCAACTGAACCAGCGGATTAATAACCACGGCGAGAAACAGCGCCAGGATGAACGGGACGATGATATCCGCCGCAAAGCGAATACCGGTCAGAATAATGACCAGCATGCCCAGCATGATGACGATCTTTAATCCGTTAAGCGTGATGATGGGTTTGGCCATACGATTCCCTGAAAAATAAAACCGGTTTTCCTCACAGTGTAGACCCGGATGATGCGACAAAATCAGCAAAAAATGCATTGGACCGCCGGGGAGCATTGCCCCTGGATACTGCCGCCACCGTGGTGAGAACTATCCTGTCGTTAAAATAAAAATAGTGCTGCGCCATCATAATGGCGATTGACATCAGGAAAAGCTAATCTAAATCAAATACTGGAGGTAAAGAAGTGCAAAGACTTTGAGTATAATGACATATTATGGTAAAAATTCACTGTGTATAACTACCGAGGACAATATTCATCCGCAATGACGAGAAGCAATCCCGCGGATAATTGTAATTTTATGGACAATCAGTTCAGGATATATATTTCTCAGCACCCTGCAGGATCCTTCCCTAACTGCCGCTTTGCCGGCGAGCAACACTGGCGCTCAGCGCTTTAGTCCTTTCTCTCTGCCTGAGCTGGCGCACTGCGCACGGCTAAATCTACGTCAGAAATTTTCCGGGTTACCTTCGCGTAAGCCGTCATGGATTATATTCTCAAGCAGGAGAAGGGATCATGTTTTATTGGGTATTATTAGCTTTAGCTATCGTTGCTGAAATAACCGGCACACTTTCTATGAAATGGGCCAGCGTCAGCGGCGGGCATACTGGCTTTATTTTGATGCTGGTAATGATTGCGCTGTCTTATATTTTCCTCGCCTTTGCCGTGAAAAAAATTGCCCTCGGCGTGGCCTATGCCTTATGGGAAGGGATTGGCATTTTGCTGATCACTTTGTTCAGCGTACTGTTGTTCGATGAAACGCTTTCGCTGGTTAAAATGGCCGGTCTGCTCACGCTGGTGGTCGGCATAGTGCTGATTAAATCAGGAACCAAAAAGGCGGAAAAATCGTCGAGGGAGACGGCTCATGCCACAGTTTGAATGGGTTCACGGCGCCTGGCTGGCGCTGGCCATTGTGCTGGAAATTGCCGCCAACGTCTTTTTAAAATTCTCTGACGGTTTTCGTCGCAAACTGTACGGCGTGATGTCTCTGCTGGCGGTGCTTGGCGCCTTCAGCGCGCTCTCCCAGGCGGTAAAAGGGATTGACCTGTCGGTGGCCTATGCGCTGTGGGGCGGTTTCGGCATTGCCGCAACCATCGCCGCCGGCTGGGTGCTGTTCGGCCAACGCTTAAATCATAAAGGCTGGATCGGCGTTATCCTGCTGGTTGCCGGAATGGTGTTAATTAAACTGGCATGATGTGATGCCGCCTGCCTGCGCAGGCGGCAAAATCTGTTCTCTGTATTATTCTTTTAAAAAGAGTATATTCGGCGCGTTTTCCTTCAGCCGTGATGAGGACAGAGAATGGTAAATTTGCCCGGCTGGCGCAACCTTCCTTCGGCCAAAACGCTTTCGGTCATGATCTTCCTCGCCGGCATTGGCCTCATCGTTTCGATTATTTCTCTGCTCTATCTTTCTCAACATCTGATCGGCATTAAAGCCAATGAAATCGACCGACATCGATCTGCGCTCTCCGTCGACGGGGCCGTACAAACGTCGGTCAACCGGGTGCTATCGCTGGTGCTGGATAACTCGATCTGGGATGACGCGGTAAAACAAACCTATGCGCCAACTCTGGATGCCGACTGGCTGTACGACTCGTGGGGTTCGGGCTTCAAAATTAATAACCTCTACGATGGCACCTTCGTTCTGGATCAGCACTACCGCCTGCTGTGGGGCTCGTTTCAAAGCCAGGCCTTTAATGAAACGGACATCCGTTTTTTTGGTAGCGGTCTGCAGACGCTGATCGCCCGGCACGCCGAAGCGCTGCGCAGTGGTAAAAGCGCCTATGCCGGTATTACCCGCACGCGCGAGGGGATTGCCTTTATCGGTATCGGTCTGATTCGCCCGACCGTCGGGCGTTTGCAGGTGCACGATGATACGCGCCGCTATCTGGTGATTACCCGACATATCAACGCGGAGATGCTGCAAAAACTGGGTAATACCTTTCAGATTAACGACCTGCATGCGACAGAAAGCAGCGATGAATACAGCGTCCCGCTGCGGACCAACGCGGGTGAGATAATCGGCTATCTCAGCTGGCAGCCGCGCCTGCCCGGCGCGGAGGCGGCGCAGGCGGCCTCAAACAGTATTCGTCTTATCGCCATCGTCGCCGCCAGCCTGATCCTGCTGTTTATTCTGTTCAGTTGCCTGGGACTGTATAAACTGTCGCGCGGCGAGAAGCTGGCGCGAAAAATCGCCATGACCGATTGGCTCAGCCAGCTTCCCAACCGACGGGCGCTGATCGGGCGGCTCAACCAGGAGTGCGCTAAGGCGCAGCATGAGATCCAGTGCGTGGTATTTATTGACCTCGACGGTTTTAAAGATGTGAATGACAACTACGGTCATGATGTCGGCGATGCGCTGATTGCTCATATTGCGCAGGAGCTTCGGCAAAGAGTCCCTGCGGAGGGGATGCTGGCGCGTATGGGCGGCGATGAGTTTGCCATGACCGTCAGCGGCGAACAGGCTATCGCTCAGGGGTCGGCTTTTTCATGGGCGGTGCTGGAAATGTTGAAATCGCCAATCGGCCTCGAACGGCGCAAAATTTATATCAGCGCCAGCATCGGTATCGCCAGCGGCACCCCCGCGACCTGCTCCAGCACCGAGCTGTTTCGCCGGGCCGATATTGCCATGTACCATTCGAAAAAAACCGGCAAAGGGCGCACCACCTGGTATGACGAGACCCTCAGTGAAGCCCGTCAGTATCAGCTGAATATTGAAAACGGTATCCGCCAGGGGCTGGAAAATGAAGAGTTTGACGTCTGGTATCAACCGATTGTTAACGCCGGAACGCTGGCGATGGAAGGCGTCGAAGCGCTGTTGCGCTGGCCGCGACGGCCGGAGGGGCCGCTACCGCCGGATGCCTTTATTAGCGTTGCGGAAAGCAGCGGCCTGATTTATGCGCTGGGTCAGTTTGTGCTCTACCGGGCGTGCAGCGATCTGCAATCCATGGGGGATTTGATGCTGGCGGTGAATATCTCGCCGGCGCAATTTCGCGATCCGGAATTTGAGTCGCGGGTGGTACAGGTGCTTGCCCGCTGCCACTTTCCGGCCCGCCGTTTGCAGATTGAAGTGACCGAGAGTTACGTCATGGAGAATCCGGCCCGCGCCCGGGCGGCGATTGAGAACCTCAAGGCGCTGGGGACGGCGGTGGCGCTGGACGATTTCGGTATCGGCTACTCCAGCATCGGCTACCTGCGCAGTTTTCGCTTCGACACCCTTAAAATTGATAAGTCGCTGGCCGGGCTGGTGGATGTTGATGCTCAGGCTGCGGAGCTGGTGCGCGGGACCGTGCGTATCGCCGGAGCGCTGGGCATGACGGTGGTGGCTGAAGGGGTGGAAAACCAGCAGCAGCTGGCGCTGCTGCGGCGGGCGGGATGCGATCGGTTACAGGGTTTTTACTTTAGCCAACCGATGCCGATCGCGGAGCTGGTTCAGCTGCGTAAGCAGCAGGGGTAGCGGCTATTCGTTCGCCAGGGCCTGCAGCTTGTCGCGAAAACCGGTGACCGCAATGGCCCGGTTATCCGCGCGCCAGCGGTCTTTCGGCCCGGGCGCCGAACTCTGTACCGCTATCACCTGCCAGCCGGTATCGGTTTTCAACAGTAAGGGCGAACCGCTGTCACCCGGCAGGGTATCGCATTGATGCGACAGGACCGAGGTCTGCGCCCAGCCGGTCACCACGCAATCCTGATGGCTGTATAAATTATCCAGATGATCTTCCGGGTAACCGGACTGCGTCACTTTGCGTGCGGCCGCTTTTAACGCGGCGGTAAGATCGGCTTTATCACCGCTAAATAGCGGCACCGGATCGATTCCGGAAGGGGCGTAGCGCAGAACGATTAAGCCAAAATCCCACGGGGCCGCGGCGGAGGGAACTATCCAGCCATCGCCATCGGCTTTCAACCGTCTGCCCAGAGAAGGGTCGACCCGGCCTTCAATACCGTGAATTTCATAGACCCAGCCGCCTTTACGCGAGATAAATCGCAGTGCGATGGCTTTATCCGCCTTACCCCTGGGCGGCGTCAGCAGGCAGTGGCCGGCGGTCAACGCCAGATGCGGTGAGATAAGGGTGGCGGTACATAGATTGCCGCTGGCCGTTTCTAACTGGCCAATAGCATCCCAGGGCGCTTCAGCGGGGTTGCTCACCGGTTTACGATCGTCATGACCAAAAAAAAGCGTCTTGATATCTTTCGCACTCATGCTGTCATCGTCAGCGTGTGCGAGCTGGGGCAACAGACAAAATGAACACAGTAATAACAGTACGTCTCTACGCATATCACTCTCTGGGGAGAAATTATGTTTATGCTTTTCATCCGGCAGCGCCTGCGAAACGACGGGGGATGATTTTCTGTATATTGACAGTAGCAGCAGATTTAAGTTTATGAAAGTTAAGAGTAATTTTAATTAAAGCAAAAAGGCTATTGAAATCACATCAAAACGTCTCTTTTTCGCTGAAGAATAAAGGCCGCTCAATCACTTAGCGCTTATTTTCCCGCAACGCCATTTGCGCAGAAACCGCGGCGGGAAGCAACATAAATCGGGTTACGGAAAGTACCAAATACGCGCGGGGAGACAACCCGCAGGCTGAAAGTCTCCGCGTAAATGATGAGGTGGGCGGCAATGTTAAAACCACAAAAACTTGCACGTATTCACCGAAAATGGCGGCATCTTTACCGCGTTCGTAGTTACTTTCAAAGTGAAACATTTTCTCACCGCAAATATTGTTATTCCTGTGCCCCGTTGAACAAACAGAGATGTTGTCCCGGTGATGATGCTCATTATTTTCTGTCTCCGGTATCGGGAGGGTGTATGTCTAAAAAAGGTATTCGTGCATTAGTGTATGTTTCCTGTGCTTCGGTTTTTATCTGGGGAGCCGCGGGATATCTGGTGATGCAAGCCGTTCATGTCATGTAGTTCGGGGCCTCTCCCCGGCGGAGTAGCCCGTCAGGGAACGGCGTGGGGAGATGGGCAAGTAAAAAGGCGTACAGCTGGGCGATAGGCTGCGGATTGAGGGTGTTTTTCGGCCAGACCAGATAGTAGCCATCGCCGGTGGCGACGGCCTGGGTAAACGGCAGGGCCAGCAGGCCGCTGCAGATGGCTGGCAGACTCAGGAACAGATCCCCCACCGAAACGCCATGCCCGCTCATGGCCGCCATATTACCCTGTTCGAGGCTATCAAAGACGATTCCCTGGGTAATGTCTATCCCTGATTGCGGGCCGGCGTGTTGTCGCCAGCGTCGCCAGTCCCGACGGTCGGGGGTGGGATGGATCAACGGGCAGGAGGCTAACCCCTGACGGGCGGCCTCGACCATCGCCGGGGCGCAGACCGGAATCAGCCACTCCGCAAACAGCAGGCCCTGGCACTTATCCTCGCCAAAATTACCGTCCCCCAGCAGGATCGCACAATCGTAGGGCTCCTGACGAAAGTCGACGCTGTCTCTGTCCATCCACACGCTGCTCATTTCGATAACCGGGCGCTGATGCTGCTGGCGAAACTGCTGCAGGACATCCAGCAGCCAGCGCATGGTCAACGTTGACGGTGATTTCAGCCGCAGTCTGCCCGCCTGACGGCGCAAGGTCTGGCAGGCTCTGTCGATGGCGGCGAAATTTTCTTCCAGCGCGGTGGCCAGCTGACGTCCGGCATCGGTGATCGTGACCTTCGGCCCCTGACGGGTAAACAGCTGGCACTCGAACCAGGCTTCAAGCGTGCTGATGTGCCGGCTAATGGCGCCCGGGGTGACGTGCAATGCCGCTGCGGCTTTGCTAAATGAGCCAAGACGAGAGGCGGTTTCAAAAGCGCGCAGGGCGTACAGCGGAGGCATCGACATAGCCGGTAGGTTTCTATATTGAGTAAAACTCACATTCAAGCTCATCATTTGTCGTTTTTCAACTCTGATATCAAGGTGGAGAATGCAGCAATCTGTGAAAAAGAGTGAGTCGATGGGATGAATTATATATTGATGGCGGGGTATATCATGACGGTGGTGACGCTGATTGCCACCCCGGGACCGGTGGTGTTGTTGGTCACCGGCACTGCCGCCAGAGACGGTTATTTATGTGCTGTGCGCACTATGCTTGGCGGTAATCTTGCCTCCTTAGTGTTAATTGCCATCGCCGCCGCTATGCTCACCGGCGCGGTGGCGATCAATCCGGCTATTCTGACCCTGCTGGCGATGGCGGGGTCGCTGTATATTGCGCAACTTGCGCTGCGAATGTGGCGCCAGTCCTCTCTCGCGACCGACGTATCGCCAGCGCGCGGCGGCATGCTGTCTGGCTTTATCACCGCGCTGAGTAACCCGAAAGACATTCTGTTTTTTGTCGCCTTTTTCCCACAGTTTATCGCGATAACCCACAATACCGCGCTGAGTCTTGGACTGCTGACCGCAATATGGCTGGTTATCGACCTTAGCGTGCTGTCGCTGTATATCCTCGCTATCCGCCGCTGGCTGGCCCCGGAACGTGCCCGTCGCCTGACGACGGTATCCGCGGCCTTTTTACTTGCCATGGCGCTCTACGGCTTTGTCTACCACGCGTGGCTGCTGGCGGGCCGTTGGTGATAAGCGGTCTATGCTGAAAGAACGGACCTACGGAGGCGGGATGGTGATGGACAGCGGCGTAAGACGCGCGATTATCGCCGGGGAAAGCGAAACAATTGCCTGTGTGTTGCGCGAGCCCGGTTTGGGAAATTGCAGCCGGATATGCGGCAGGGGTGAATGACGGCAAAAATGCGATACGTCAGGCCGGTTATCCGATCGCCGGAGGTGATTGAGCAGCGCTTAATAGAGGAAAAAGCGGGTGGCAATCAGCGCGCAGAGGATCAGCAGAATCAGGATGAGCTCAAAACGGTAGCGCCGCAGCATACTGCCCTCCAGAAAAAAACGGCGCTGAAACAGCGCCGATTTATGATTAACTCAACTTCGCGGAAGCATTACGCTGCCGGCTGTGCAGCCGGTTTAGCGGCCTGATGTTTGGTTGTTTTGTGGTGTTTTTTGGCTGCCTGAGCTTTCTGCGCTACCGGTTTAGCGGCGGGTTTAGTCGCTGCTTTATGGTGCTTTTTAGCGGCCTGGGCTTTCTGTGCGGCGGCCGGTTTTGCAGCGGCTTTGTGGTGTTTTTTAGCAGCCTGGGCTTTCTGCGCGGCGGCCGGTTTTACAGCCGCTTTCTTGTGCTTTTTCGCCGCCTGAGCTTTCTGCTCTGCAGCGGGTTTAGCGGCGGCTTTATGGTGTTTCTTGTGATGGGTGGTTTTGGCAGTGGCGCTGTGAGTGGCAGCAGCCGGAGCCGGAGTGGTGCTTGCCGCGTCAGCAGCGAAAGCAACAGAAGACAGACCCATAGCAGCGGCAACGACCAGAGCTAATACTTTTTTCATTCTGATATCCTCGAAAAGTTTTTTTCATTCAACCCCACTGCGGGGCCGGTGAAACAACTATATGCCTGTCTTTTCGGGGTTTCCGTGAGTGTTTGGTATCGGCGTGTAACGATATGTACAGCCTCGATCCGGGGCGGGGGATTGGCCTGGCGCCGGGGCGGCCCCCGGCGCGCGACTTACAGGTAACGCGAGGTGAGATGCTGGCGGAAGTAATCGCTATTCAGGTCTTCCCCGGTCGCATTGTGGATCAGCTGCGAAGTGGTGAAGCGGCTGCCGTGCTGCCAGATATTCTGCTGCAGCCAGGCAAACAGCGTCGAGAAATCACCGTTGGCAATGTTGGTTTCCAGCTGTGGTAGCGCGCGTTGCGCGGCGGCCATCAGCTGTGCCGCATACATGGCGCCGAGGGTGTAGGAGGGGAAGTAACCAAATCCGCCGTCGGTCCAGTGAATATCCTGCATGCAGCCGTTACGATAGTTACCGGTCGTGGACAGCCCCAGCCAGCTTTGCATTTTCTCATCCCACAGGGCGGGAATATCGTCCACTTCAATATCACCATCGATCAGCGCGCGTTCAATTTCATAGCGCAGAATGACGTGCGCAGGGTAGCTGACCTCATCGGCATCGACACGGATGAAACCGGGTTTGACCCGCTGGTTCCAGGCGATAAAATTCTCGCTGGCGAAGGCCGGCTGGTCGCCGAAACGTTGACGTACGGCGGGCAGCAGGCGTTTCAGGAAGGCATCGCTGCGCCCGAGCTGCATTTCAAAAAACAGACTTTGCGACTCATGAATTGCCGTTGAACGGGCAAGAGCGACGGGCTGGCCGAGCCATTTGCGCGGCAGGTTCTGCTCATAGCGCGCATGGCCGGTTTCATGGATCACGCCGAACAAGGCGCTGAGCAGATCGTCTTCGTTATAGCGGGTGGTGATGCGCACGTCCTGAGGCACCCCGCCGCAGAACGGGTGGGCGCTGATATCGAGACGCCCGGCGTCAAAATCAAAACCCAGCACCCGCATCGCTTCCAGCCCCAGTTCACGCTGTTCGGCCACCGGGAAGGGGCCCTGTGGTGCAACCAGCGGGCGCTGCGCCTGCTTGTCGACCACCTCTGCCAACAGCGACGGCAGCCAGGACTTGAGGTCGGCGAACAGCACGTCAAGCCGTGCGCTGGTCATATCCGGTTCGAAAATATCGAGCAGCGCATCGTAGCGGGAACAGTCTTTCGCCTCGGCGCGGATGCGGGCCTCTTCGCGGCTCAGTTTCACCACCTCACGCAGATTCTCGACGAAGCCATCCCAGTCGTTAGCCGGGCGCTGGCTGCGCCAGGCATGTTCACAGCGGCTGCCGGCCAGCGATTTGGCTTCCACCAGACTTTCCGGCAGCAATGCCGCCTGCTCGTACTGGCGGGCCATTTCACGTAGGTTGGCCTGCTCGATATCGTTAAGATCTTCCTGCCGTGCGTCCTGCAGGGCCTGAGCCACGCTTTTATCGGTCAGGATTTGATGTTGCAGCACGCCCAGTTCCGCCAGGGCTTCACCGCGCGCGGCGCTGCCGCCCGGCGGCATCATTGCGAACATGTCCCAGCTGGCGATAGCGCCGAGATGCGAGAAGCGCGCAAGACGCTGGAAAGTGCGGGTAAGCTGCTGATAGTTTTTGTTTTCAGTCATATTAATTCTGGCCTGTTGCGAGTGAACGAAAGGCGTTGCCTGTTGACCTCTACACTATCCTGATCTGCACAAATCTTCCAGACAGGGCGAAAAGGATCGACAATGCTGAGGGCGCGGGGGAAATAACATGACAAATGACTGGCTGGAACTGCGGCAGCATGCCGATTCGGGAATTGAAACCATCAAAGCGCACTTTGAGGGGCACGCATACGATCCGCACTGGCACGATAGCTACCTGGTGGGGATCACCCTCTCCGGCACGCAGCAGTTTTCCTGCCGTCGCCAGCGTCATCTCAGTCGTCCCGGCGATGCATTCCTGCTTGAACCTGGGGAAATTCACGACGGCGACGCGCCCATCGCCGGGGGGTTTACCTATCTGACCTTTTATCTCGATGAGCAGTGGCTGACAAATACGCTACAGGGGCTGTATGAATCGCTCCCCGGGCGCTATTCGCTGCATTTTGGCCAGACCCTAACCCGCGAACCGCAGCTGGTTCGGGCGATCGGTGAGACGTTCACCACGCTGCACGACGATGAAATGCGCATCGTGCAGCAAAGTTGTATGGATAATTTACTGGCCCAGCTCACCGCGCACTGTCAGTGGCGCAAAAAACGGCCTTCGCACATTCAGAGCGCGGCGGTTGCCCACCGGGCGCGAGACTATATGTATGCCCATATCGGCGAAAATATGGGGTTGTCCGATTTGGCGCGGGAAACGGGGACCGATCGTTTTACCCTGACGCGCTGCTTTAAACGCGAGTTTCATCTTGCGCCCCATGCCTGGCTCATTCAGCTGCGGCTGGCGAAAGCGCGGCAGCTGCTGGCCCGCGGGCAACTGCCGGTGGATGTCGCCGCCACGCTGGGCTTTGCCGATCAAAGCCATCTGGGACGCTGGTTTCTGCGCTGTTATCGGCTGACGCCGGCGCACTACCGTCGGCTGTGCACAAACCTTCCAGAAATTTCCAGAAAATAGCCGCACAGTAGGGGCTTGCGTAATAAAAGGAGCCTGCTGTGGATCTGTTGCCCTATCTGCTATTTGCCTTCGTCGCCTCGATTACCCCCGGGCCGACGAATATTTTGATTCTGACGAACAGCCAGCGCTATGGCGTGAGGGCGACGCTTGCCGCCGTCGTCGGCGCCTGCGTCGCCGCCAGTACGATCGTGATGATTTCGGGGGCCGGCGCCGGAGAACTGTTGCATCAGCATCCGTTGGTCCGCCAGCTGATGAGCTGGAGTGGCACGCTGTGGCTGAGCTGGTTGAGCTGGCAGTTGTTTAGCGCGCCGCCGCCGGACCTGCAGGCGCAGACGGCAGGACGTTTTACCGCCCGCGCAGCGGCGCTTTTACAGGTGGTGAATCCGAAAACGTGGATGATGGCGCTGGCGGTCGTCGGTCTGTTTGCGCCGCAAAGCGAGCACGCGCTACGTGATATCACCCTGATGGCGCTGTGTTTTTTGTTGATTTCACTCCTGTGCCTGGCGGCCTGGGCGTGGCTCGGACAGATATCGAACCGGGTGTTTCGCACCCCTGCGGCGATGGTGGGTTTTCAACGCACGATGGCGCTATTGTTGCTGGTTTCGGCATGGGCAGGGATGCTGACATAGCCTCGTGTCAGACTCAAACGCCGTTTGCTGAGCGAATTGCGCTGCGCTCGCCATCAAAATGTCATCGTCGCTGGACAGAATGGCAGAATGTTTTTTAACCCGCGGCTACACTCAATCTGAGCACAGGCCGCTGAGGTGGGGTTAATATGAATCCGTTCACCATGCTGTTCATCGCACTGCTATCGCTCGATGCCGCCAGAGAATTATTGGGCGCCTCGTCGGTACTGGGGCTGTGGTGAGAGACGTGGCCGCTAAAGGCCACGTGATAAGTCGCTATTTCAGGCGCTTGTGCAGGCAAGCGCCGGTGAGCAGTGCTGCGATTAACAGCAGGGCGATAAATCCGCCGACGCCGTTCCAGCCATAGTTATGCCAGAAAACCCCGCCCAACGTCCCGGCAATACTTGAACCCAGATAGTAGCTAAACAGGTACAACGATGACGCCTGGCCGCGGGCGCGGCGGGCGCGTGGGCCGATCCAGCTGCTGGCCACCGAATGGGCGGCAAAGAAGCCGGCGGAGAACAGCAGCATGCCGATAAAGATCGACCACAGCGAGGAGAACAGGGTTAACATCAAACCGGCCAGCATCACCGCGGTAAACAGTAACATCACCGGCCCGCGGCCATAGCGCGCCGTCATGGCGCCGGCTTTTGGCGAGCTCCAGGTGCCGGTGAGGTAGGCCACGGACAGCAGGCCAACCACCGCCTGATTCAACGACCACGGCGACATCATCAGCCGATAGCCGATGTAGTTAAACAGGGTCACGAAGGAACCCATCAGCAGAAACCCTTCGACAAACAGCAGCGGCAGGCCGCGGTCGCGCCAGTGCAGACGGAAGTTAATCATCAAGGACTTTGGCCGTAGCGACGTTGGGCGGAAGTGGCGTGATTCCGGCAGGATCCGCCAGAACATAATCGCCGACGCGAGGGCAAAACAGCTGATGACCGCCAGCGCCACGCGCCAGCCGAAGAAATCGGTGAATACCCCGGTCAGCAGGCGGCCGCTCATTCCGCCAATGGAGTTACCGCTGATATACAGCCCCATCGAGAAGACAACGACGCTGGGATGGATCTCTTCGCTCAGATAGGTCATGCCGACCGCCGCCACGCCGCTTAACGACAGGCCAATCAGCGCCCGCATAATCAAAATACCGTGCCAGCTGGACATCATCGTGGAGAGCAGGGAACAGCATGACGCCAGCACCAGCGCGGTCACCATCACCTGTTTGCGGCCGATAGCATCAGACAGGGGGCCGGTAAACAGCAGGCCGACGGCGAGCATGGCGGTGGAGATCGATAGCGAGATACTGCTGGCGGCGGGCGTCACGCCAAATTCGCTCGACAGCACCGGCAGAATGGGCTGGACGCAATAGAGCAGGGCAAAGGTTGCCAGACCGGCAGAGAACAGGGCCAGAGTGACCCGTATAAACTGTGGAGTACCGCGTTTGATAAACTGATTTGGCTGGGATACGACATTGTCGCTGACCTCGCTTGCCGGCACGGTGTCAACGGTAGTTGTACGACTCACGGAAAATCCTTGCTGAAAATACAGGGTTAGATGAATTACAGATCACATTTTAAGGGTATGAAAATGTAAATATTCTGTCTAATATATTAATAATCTCAAATAAGACGTTTTAGATATGAATATCGAGCTGCGTCATCTGCGTTATTTCATAGCCGTCGCCGAAGAGCTGCATTTTGGCCGGGCAGCGGCGCGGCTGAATATTTCACAGCCACCGTTAAGTCAACAGATTCAGATACTTGAGCAACAGATCGGCGCCCGTCTGTTCGCCAGAACCAACCGCAGCGTCAGCCTGACGGCGGCAGGCAGGCAGTTCCTTGCCGACAGCCGACAGATTCTTACCCAGGTGGAGGATGCCGCCGCGCGCGCCGGGCGGTTGCATCACGGTGAAACCGGAGAATTACATATTGGCTTCACCTCCTCGGCGCCGTTTATCAAGGCTGTTTCCGATACGCTGTCGACCTTTCGCCGGCGCTATCCGGATGTGCATATTCAAACCCGTGAGACCAACACCCGCGAGCAGATTGTGCCGCTGAATGAAGGGGCGCTCGATCTTGGCCTGATGCGCAATACCCAACTGCCGGAGACGCTGGTCTGGGAGCGTGTTCTGCGTGAACCGCTGCTGGCGATGGTCCCGAGCGATCACCCGCTGGCGCGCCAGCAGGCGGTGAGTCTGCTTGAGCTGGCGCGCGAGCCGTTCGTCTTTTTTGACCCGCACGTCGGGACCGGGCTATACGACGATATTCTGGGGTTGATGCGCCGCTACGGCCTGACGCCGATGATTGCTCAGGAGGTGGGAGAGGCGATGACGATTATCGGGCTGGTGGCTTCCGGCCTCGGCGTGTCGATATTACCCGCGTCGTTTAAGCGAGTGCAGCTTAATGAAATGCGCTGGCTCCCTATTATGCAACAGGATGCGGTATCGGAAATGTGGCTGGTGTGGTCGAAGCACCATGAACAGGGGCTGGCGGCGCAGCGTTTCCGTGAATACCTTCTTGCCGCCGCGGCGGTGAATAATTCAGACTAAAAGCGTTTAAAAATGTGCAGTAAATCACAAGGCTAAGTAAAAATTTGACGAGTGGCAGCGAAGTGCTTCACCATAGCTAAAAGTTTATTTCGAAGCGCGAAAATAAAGGGAGTCAATGGTGGTAGCGGACAGTCAGCCAGGCCATATCGATCAAATAAAGCAGACCAACGCAGGAGCGGTATATCGCCTGATTGATCAGCTTGGCCCGGTGTCGCGTATCGACCTCTCCCGTTTTGCGCAACTGGCCCCGGCCAGTATCACCAAGATTGTGCGTGAAATGCTGGAAGCGCATCTGGTTCAGGAAACGGAAATTCAGGAGCCCGGCAGCCGCGGGCGCCCGGCCGTTGGCCTGATGGTGGAAACCGAAGCCTGGCATTATCTCTCGGTGCGGATTAGCCGCGGCGAAATCCATCTCGCGCTGCGTGATTTAAGCAGTAAGCTGGTGGTCGAAGAGCAGCTCGAGCTGGCGCTCCAGCATGAACAGCCTTTCTTGAGCCGGGTCGTGGACCATATCGATCGCTTTTTTATTCGCCATCAAAAGAAACTGGAACGCCTGACCGCCATTGCCGTGACGATGCCGGGCATTATTGATACCGAAAATGGCGTCATCCACCGGATGCCATTTTATGATGAGGTCATCGATCTGCCGCTCGGCGAGGTGTTAGCGAACCATACCGGGGTCTCGGTTTACATTCAGCATGATATCAGCGCCTGGACCATGGCTGAATCGCTATTTGGCGCCTCGAGAGGGGCGCGGGATGTCATTCAGGTGGTGATTGACCATAACGTCGGCGCCGGGGTGATCACCGATGGCCGCCTGCTGCATGCGGGCAGCAGCAGCCTGGTGGAGATTGGGCATACTCAGGTCGACCCCTATGGTAAACGCTGCTATTGCGGCAACCACGGCTGCCTTGAGACCATCGCCAGCGTCGAAAGCGTACTGGAGCTGGCGCAGGTGCGGATGACCAAATCAATGAGTTCGATGCTGCACCAGCAGCCGCTGAGCGTGGAGTGGCTGTGCCAGGCGGCGCTGCAGGGCGATTTGCTGGCGCGGGACATCATCAGCGGAGTGGGTCAGCATGTCGGGCGGATTCTGGCGATCATGGTGAACCTGTTCAATCCGCAAAAAATCCTCATCGGTTCCCCCTTCAGCCTGGCGGCGGATATCCTGTTTCCGGCTATTTCAGATTGCATTCGGCAACAGTCGCTCCCGGCCTACAGTCGCCATATCAGCGTTGAAAGCACCCAGTTCTCGAACCGGGGAACGATGGCCGGCGCGGCGCTGGTCAAAGATGCCCTCTATAACGGATCGCTGCTCATCCGACTGTTACAGGGTTAACATTTTTTCATAGTCACACCAAAAATTGCGCTATCTCAAGCTGGTCCCCGGCGCCATCGCGTAGACTTTTCCCACAGTTTATTTCTTCTCTTCTGTATATCTCATCAACATAACTGTGGGGTTAGTGATGTTTAAGCGTTTCTTTATAACAGGTACTGACACTGCTGTCGGGAAGACAGTGGTTTCTCGTGCGCTGCTGCAGGCACTGGCTGCCGGCGGCAAAAGCGTAGCGGGATACAAGCCTGTGGCGAAGGGCAGCAAAGAGACGCCGGACGGATTGCGTAACAAAGATGCGCTGATTTTACAAAGCGTGTCGACGCTGGCGTTACCGTATGATGCTGTCAATCCCATAGCGTTAAGCGAAGATGAAAGCAGCGTGGCGCACAGCTGTCCGATCAACTACGGCCTGCTGACCGATGGTCTGCAGCGCCTGAGCGCTCAGGTTGATCATGTGGTGGTTGAGGGGACCGGCGGATGGCGGAGTTTAATGAACGATCTGCGCCCGCTGTCCGAATGGGTCGTCCAGGAACAGCTACCGGTCCTGATGGTCGTGGGGATTCAGGAGGGCTGTATCAACCATGCGCTGCTGACCGCCCAGGCTATTGCCAACGACGGTCTGCCGCTGATTGGCTGGGTAGCAAACAGGATTAACCCGGGGCTGGCCCACTACGCTGAAATTATCGAGGTGCTGAGTAAAAAGCTGCCCGGGCCGCTGATCGGCGAGCTTCCCTATCTCCCGCGCGCTGAACAACGTGAGCTGAGCCAGTATATTGACTTAGCGCTGCTCGGCGAGGTAATGGCGGTAGATCGAGTCCTCGCGTAACGTCCGGAAAAGCGCCGACGCCACGACGCTGGCAATCAGGACGCCGGGCAGTCCTTCATACTGCCCGGTCATGTCACCAATTCTCCATATCGACATCCGCGGCGCGTGGGCCGTCGCCGCCAGCACAATCATCGCTCCCTCACGGCCCGCTGCGCTGCCGGCGCATGCGCGAAAGCTATCAATGTGTTTTGCCCGTAAAATCGGCCCGGTTAAGGTCAGAACAAGGATAAGAAAGGTGACGGCGCCAGCTTTTAGCCGCCATGCCGGAAGCTCCGGCATGGCGCCGCGGTTAGCGATAAAGCGGTTTTTCAGCCACCGCCACGGGCAGCTGGCTTTGCCAGTGGCTAAGCGTAACCTGCGCCAGCTGCCCAAGACTCTGATAAAACGGATGTCCGGCCTCTGCGACAAACACCTGCAGGAAGCGGCCGGACCACGGCAGCAGGTGCCAGGCCAGGAGCTGAGAAAAGGCTTCGTCCTGCCCGGACTCGCACAGCCAGGCGGCCAGCAGCAGGAGCGTGCCAAAATGGTCTTCCGGCTCGGGACTCTGCGTTGCGTGGGCAATCCCGTTGGCCCGCATCCACTCGCGCAAGGCCAGCGTTGAGTCGCCGAACAGCACGTTCTCTTTATCCAGCCACACGGATCCCCACGGCGGCGCCGGGAGCGCCCACGGCCCGATAAACAGACGTTGCCACGCCTGGGGCAACGTTTCCTCGCTCTCTGCGGCGAACCCGGCGACCTCAGTGCCGGCGAGCGGATAAGGCCATTGCGCCTGCCAGCTACCGTCCTGCAGGGCATCTACCAGCGCGGCGGCCTGTTCACCGTGCGGCGCAAATGAAAACAGGGCCCCCAGCGTGCGGGCACTTAATGCGACGGCGTCGCGTTCTTGTGGTTGCATCATCTCTCTCTTTCTTACGACGGCGCGGGGTTAACCACGCCTGAATATTTGCCAGCAATTAGCCAACCGACGGTCATGTCCCGGGCCTGAACCAGGCCGATGGCAGGTGGCGTGAGCGATCGCTACGGCCCATGGTCTTAGGCTTCTGCTTTGGCGATTTCGACCAGGTTAGTATGCTGCGGATTACCTTTCGCCAGCGGGGACGGGCGATGGGTGGTCAGGGTATTAATACAGGCGCCATGATCGATGCGATCGCCAGCCATACTGGCGTCATGCCACGCGCCCTGGCCCATGGCCGCCACGCCGGGCATGATCCGCGGGGTGACTTTCGCGGCAATGCGCAGCTCGCCGCGCGCATTAAAGACGCGCACCATGTCGCCATTCTTAATCCCGCGTTTTTCAGCATCCACCGGATTGAGCCACACTTCCTGGCGGCAGGCGGCCTGCAGCACCTCGACATTACCGTAGCTGGAGTGGGTACGGGCTTTGTAGTGAAAGCCGAAAAGCTGCAGCGGAAACCGGCTGCGCAAGGGGTCGTCCCAGCCTTCGAAGGTGGAGGCGTAAACCGGCAGCGGGCTGATAGTCTCATCGTTTTGCAACTGCCAGCGGGCGGCAATATCTGCCAATTGGCTGGAGTAAATTTCAATCTTACCGGAGGGCGTTTTTAACGGGTGGGCCACCGGGTCTGCGCGAAAATCGCGGTAGGCGACGAAATGACCGGCGGGATCTTTCCGTTTATAAATGCCCATTTCTTTCAGTTCCTCGTAGCCCGGCAGCGCCGGGTCTTTGGCCACCATTTTCGCATACAGATGCTGGAGCCACTGCGCCTGGGTGCGCCCTTCGGTAAACCGCTGATAGACGTCCTCGCCGAGGCGCTTCGCCACTTCGCTGAGGATCCAGTAGATCGGTTTGCGCTCGAATTTCGCCGAGGTGGCAGGCTGGATAAAGATCAGGTAGCCCATATTTCCGGCATAGTCGTTAGGAATGATGTCTTCCTGCTCCACGGTCATCAGATCCGGGAGCAGGATGTCGGCATACTTCGCCGATGAGGTCATAAAGTTTTCAATCACCACGATCGTCTCGCATTTCGTCTCAACCTGGAGAATGTCGTGGGTTTTGTTGATATCGGAATGCTGATTGATGATCGTGTTTCCGGCGTAGTTCCACAGGAATTTTATCGGTACATCCAGTTGCTCTTTGCCCCTGACGCCGTCGCGGGTTGCGGTCATTTCTGCGCCGCGCGCAATGGCTTCGGTCCAGCTAAAGCAGGAGATGGCGGTTTTTACCGGGTTGCTCAGTACCGGCAGCCGCTCGATAGTGAGGGTATAAGTGGATTCGCGGGCGCCGCTGTTGCCGCCGTTGATACCGACGTTACCGGTCAGAATCGGCAGCATGGCGATGGCGCGGGCGGCAAGTTCGCCGTTGGCCTGGCGCTGCGGCCCCCAGCCCTGGCAAATATAGGCCGGGCGGGTGGTACCGATCTCCCGCGCCAGCTTAATAATGCGATCGGCCGGAATGCCGGTAATGCGTGACGCCCACTGCGGCGTTTTGGCGGTGCCGTCCTCGCCGTCGCCAAGGATGTAAGCTTTATAATGACCGTTGGGCGGCGCGCCGGCCGGGAGGGTTTTTTGATCATAGCCGACGCAGTATTTATCGAGGAACGGCTGGTCGACGAGGTTTTCATGAATCAGTACCCAGGCGATTCCGGCCACCAGCGCGGCATCGGTGCCCGGACGAATGGGGATCCACTCATCTTCCCGCCCGGCGGCGGTGTCGGTATAGCGTGGGTCGATGACGATCATTCGCGCGTTGGAGCATTCACGCGCCAGCTCCAGATACCAGGTAATGCCGCCGCCGCTCATGCGGGTTTCCGCCGGGTTGTTGCCGAACATCACCACCAGTTTGCTGTTTTCAATATCGGAGGTGCTGTTGCCGTCGTTACTGCCGTAGGTGTAAGGCATGGCGCAGGCGATCTGCGCGGTACTGTAGGTGCCGTACTGGTTCAACGACCCGCCGTAGCAGTTCATCAGACGGGTAACCGGCGACGCCGAAGGCGAGGAGCGGGTCATATTGCCGCCGACGATCCCGGATGAATAGTTAATGTAAACCGCTTCGTTGCCGTACTCTTTGACCACGCTTTGCAGTTTAGCGGCGATAGTGTCCAGCGCTTCATCCCAACTGATGCGTTCAAATTTGCCTTCACCGCGTTTGCCGACGCGCTTCATCGGGTAGTTCAGGCGATCGGGATGGTTGATCCGCCGGCGGATGGAGCGGCCGCGCAGGCAGGCTCGTACCTGATGATCGCCGTAGTTATCCTGCCCGGTGTTATCGGTCTCTACCCACACCACTTCATCATCACGAACGTGCAGCCGCAGCGCGCAGCGGCTGCCGCAGTTTACCGAACAGGCGCCCCAGACTACCCGTTCTTCTCCCCGGGCGGCCTGTTGCACGGCGGCGGCAGCGGAGCGCAAGCTGAACGGGAGCGTGAGCCCCCCGGCAGCAAGCGCCAGCGACCCTATTGCCGACGATTTGAGTAGCGTGCGTCGACTGACGCCGCCAGGATGTTCCTGATTAGACATTGCTCACCCCATCGTTGTTATTGTGATGAAAAGCGCCGGTATCATTTTCCGGAACTATGGGTGAACCATCATACTCAGATAGGGGTAGGTGGATATTATCCCCGGTCAACTCAGGGATAATATCCTGCGCAGGAAACGTGCGAGGGTTATTGGGCGTCGTTGTCAGAACCGGCGGTGCGGGTATAGATAATTTTGAAGGTATCGTTGGCGCAGTGACCCACGACCTGGGCGCCGGGCTGATCGGGTTGATCGTTGGGTACAATGGCTAAACTAAAGCCTGAGGTCGGGACGCCGTTGTTGACGATCTTCTGCTGAATATCGTTTTTCACGCGCTCGCACGAATCCGGTGCCGCCAGCGCAGAAGTTGAACCCAGTAGCAAAGCCGCGCAGAGCCAGGGGGAGAGTTTCATCATAGACTCCTTATCGATGTCATCCAGGTTTAAGCATAGCAGAACTGGTGTAAACAATTGTATTTGCTAATATGATTGCAGGACGCATAAAAGGAATCGGCTGTGAAAAAACGGTTTTTGCTGATATCGGCGGTGCTGGCGCTCAGCGCCTGTGACGAGCAGGCGCTGCCGGAAGCATTTACGCCGGAAATGGCGAGTTTTTCCAACGAATTCGAGTTCGACCCGCTGCGCGGCCCGGTGAAGGATTTCAGCCAGACCTTGTTCGACGAACATGATGAAGTGGTGAAACGCGTAAGCGCTCGGCTCTCCAGCGAGGGTTGTTTCGATCTGCTGGATTTTGAGGATCGGGAAAATAACAGCGGCGCCACGCTGATGCTGGATGCTAACTACTATCTTGACGCCCGGACCCACGAGAAGCGTCTGCGCCTGCAGGGAAAATGTCAGCTCGCTGAACTGCCGTCGGCGGGCGTCACCTGGGAAACGGACGATAACGGGTTTGTGATCGCCGCACGGGGTAAAGAGAGTACCGCCAGCTACCGCTATGATCGTGAAGGCTACCCATTGGGCAAAACCACCGTGGCGAAAAATGCGCGTTTTACGGTGGTTTCCACGCCAGCGGCGGATCCGCGGAAAAAGCTGGACTATACGGCGGTCAGCACCTTCAACGATCGCCCGCTGGGGAGCGTCCGCCAGACCTGTGACTACGATAGTCACGATAACCCGGTGAACTGCGAACTTCAGGTTGTCGATGAAAGCGTACAGCCGCCGTTAACCCGCCGCTACACCATCAAAAACAGTATCGAATACTACTGAGCCGTAGGCTTGAGCAATGTCGCACCGTGCGTGCGGTGTTCAGTAATATATTGATGCTGGAACAGACACATACGGATGGTATTGCGGTATTCGCCGTTGATGAAAAACTCATGGATCAGCTCGCCTTCTACCATAAATCCCAGCTTGCGGTAGATGTGGATCGCTTTTTCATTTTCGCTGTCGACGATGAGATACAGCTTGTACAGGTTGAGTACGGTAAACCCGTAGTCCATCGCCAGCTTAGCGGCGCGCGTCGCCAGGCCTTTGCCCTGGTAATCGGGTGAGATGATGATCTGAAACTCGGCGCGGCGATGAACGTGGTTAATTTCAACCAGTTCGACCAGCCCGGCTTTTTCACCATTGCATTCAACAACAAAGCGGCGTTCGCTCTGATCGTGAATGTGTTTATCGTAGAGGTCGAAAAGCTCGACGAAGGCTTCATAGGGCTCTTCAAACCAGTAGCGCATGACGCTGGCATTGTTATCGAGCTGGTGGACAAAGCGTAGGTCTTCGCGCTCCAGAGGGCGGAGTTTGATGGTATAGGCGTCAGTCATGGATATTCCTGTGGATCAAAGCGCAATGCGGCGCCCGTGGGCGCCGTAGGTGAACGACGGATTAGGGCGTAATCGCCCGGCCGGTGCGACGGTCGAGGCAGCGCAGGGTGTTGGGTTCCCAGTAAGCGTTAACGTTGGCGCTTTTCTGGCAGTTATCCCGGGCATCAAAAGCGACGTCGGCTTTGTCCCATTCCTTCTCGGTACGCGTGTTCACCTTATGGCGTAAAGAACGGGTGTCATTCCACTGTTCTTTTTCCATTGCCGCCTGCTGGCGGCTCTGCGCGCTATCGCCGGATTCAATCACCAGCGTGTCGGTTTTGGCGAAAGACGACGCGGTAAAGACCGCGGCGCTCAGCGCCAGCATGGCGGTCAGGCACCAGCGTGTGTTCAGTGTCATTTTCATCACGATTTCCTTTAAGTGATAAAAAGGGGTTAGCCCTTTGAGTCTGGTATAAGTTTACTCTATCTCTGGGGGATGGCATACCCGACAAAAGAGTATGAGAGTGGAGTGATTATCGCGTAAAATGGGCCAATAACCCGATCTCTTTACCTGTCTTTAATGTTTAAAACAACGCTGCTTTTCTTCGCGACCGCCATTTGTGAAATCCTCGGCTGCTATTTACCCTGGCTGTGGCTTAAACGCGGCGCCACGCCGCTGCTGCTGATTCCTGCCGGCCTGGCGCTCGCGATGTTCGTCTGGCTGCTGACACTGCATCCGGCGGCAAGCGGGCGCGTTTACGCCGCTTACGGCGGGGTATATGTCTGCACCGCGCTGCTGTGGTTACGCTTCGTCGATGGCGTCAAACTCAGCCATTACGACTGGGCAGGGGCGCTGATTGCTCTGTGCGGGATGCTGATTATTGTTGCCGGCTGGGGACGCGCGTAAGGCGCGTTCTTCTGTGATCGTCCACGCTAATTTTAACCCTGATTCTTGTATGGTAGTCGGCTTATTGCCTTACTGTTTAACGCATATCGCCATTTACAGTAAGGAGCAATATGGCTATCCAGACTCTCGCCAGCCAGACTGGCGCCAAACCCACCCGCATCCGTCGGGTGCAAAATGTGACGCTGGCGCTGCTGTTTATCGCCGGTATTGTCAACTTCCTCGACCGTTCCTCGTTAAGCGTGGCAGGAGAGGCCATTCGCGGTGATTTGGGACTGAACGCGACCGAGTTCGGCGTGCTGCTGTCGGCCTTCTCACTCTCGTACGGCTTTGCGCAGCTACCTTCCGGTATGCTGCTGGACCGCTTTGGTCCTCGTATCGTCCTTGGCGGCGGGCTGATCTTCTGGTCGTTGATGCAGGCGCTGACCGGGATGGTGAACTCGTTCAGCCATTTTATTCTGTTGCGGATTGGTCTCGGGATCGGCGAAGCGCCGTTTATGCCCGCCGGCGTCAAATCGATCAATGACTGGTACGTACAAAAAGAGCGCGGCACCGCGGTGGGAATTTTTAACTCATCGACGGTATTAGGTCAGGCCATTGCGCCACCGGCGCTGGTGCTGATGCAGATCGCCTGGGGCTGGCGGACGATGTTCGTGGTCATTGGTCTGGCGGGTATTGTGGTGGGGCTGTGCTGGTACGTCTGGTATCGCAATCGCGCACAGTTCGATCTGCAGCAGGATGAACGCCTCTATCTCGCCGCGCCGGAGAAGGCGCGGCCGACGCTGAATTTTAGTCAGTGGCTGGGGCTGTTTAAACGGCGCACGACCTGGGGCATGATTCTGGGATTTTCCGGTGTCAACTACACCGGCTGGCTATATATTGCCTGGCTGCCGGGGTATCTGCAGGCGCAGCAGGGGCTAAGCCTTGGCAAAACCGGCTGGGTGGCGGCGATTCCGTTTCTGGCGGCGGCCGTTGGCATGTGGGCGAATGGGCTGGTCGTCGACGCGTTGGCCCGCCGGGGATATGACCTCGCGAAGACGCGTAAAACGGCGATTGTCGTAGGGCTGGTGCTTTCCGCGCTGGGTACTCTGCTGGTGGTGCAGTCCTCATCGCCTGCACAGGCTGTCGCTTATATCTCGATGGCGCTGTTCTGCGTCCATTTTGCCGGCACGTCGGCATGGGGGCTGGTACAGGTGATGGTCAGCGAGAATAAAGTCGCTTCCGTCGCGGCTATCCAGAACTTCGGCAGTTTCGTATTCGCCTCTTTTGCCCCGGTGGTGACCGGCTGGGTGGTCGACACCACTCACTCATTTAATCTTGCGCTGGTCATTGCTGCCTGCGTCACCTTTACCGGGGCGCTTTGCTATTTCTTCATCGTAAAAGATCGCATTGACTAAGCGAAAAGGTGGCGTGCTGCGTCACCTCCCCTGGTGGGGATAATGTGATCGGCGGCATCTTTTTTAAAACTCATACTTGTATGGTAGTAGGGTTGATGTTTTAATTTTGCTCACTAACCGCAGAGATGTAAGGAAAAAAAAGATGAAGATCGTTGCCGCTGAAGTTTTCGTCACCTGCCCTGGACGTAACTTTGTCACGCTTAAAATCACCACCGACGAGGGGATTGTCGGGTTAGGGGATGCGACGCTTAACGGGCGTGAGCTCTCCGTGGCGTCATACCTGCAGGACCACCTCTGCCCGCAGCTGGTCGGCCGCGATGCGCATCGCATCGAAGATATCTGGCAGTTTTTCTACAAAGGGGCTTACTGGCGCCGCGGCCCGGTGACCATGTCAGCGATTTCCGCCGTCGATATGGCGCTGTGGGATATCAAAGCCAGGGCGGCGGGGATGCCGTTGTACCAGCTGTTGGGTGGCGCATCGCGCGAAGGCGTTATGGTCTACTGCCACACCACCGGCCACTCTATTGATGAAGTGCTGGATGATTACGCTCGTCACCAGGAGATGGGCTTCAAGGCGATTCGCGTTCAGTGCGGTATTCCGGGGATGAAGACCACTTACGGCATGGCGAAAGGCAAGGGGCAGGCCTATGAACCGGCAACCAAAGGGCTGTGGCCGGAAGAGCAATTGTGGTCGACGGAGAAGTACCTTGATTTCACCCCACAGCTGTTTGCCGCCGTGCGCGAACGCTTTGGTTTTAACGAACATCTTTTACACGACATGCATCACCGTCTGACGCCAATTGAAGCGGCGCGTTTTGGTAAAAGCATCGAAGACTATCGTCTGTTCTGGATGGAAGATCCGACTCCCGCAGAGAACCAGGCGTGCTTCCGCCTGATTCGCCAGCATACCGTGACGCCGATTGCCGTTGGTGAAGTGTTTAACAGCATCTGGGATTGCAAGCAGTTGATTGAAGAACAGCTGATTGACTACATCCGTACCACCATTACCCATGCTGGCGGTATTACCGGCATGCGCCGCATTGCCGATTTTGCGTCGCTTTACCAGGTGCGTACCGGTTCTCATGGCCCGTCCGATCTGTCGCCGGTGTGCATGGCCGCGGCGCTGCACTTTGACCTGTGGGTACCAAACTTCGGCGTGCAGGAGTACATGGGGTATTCCGAACAGATGCTGGAAGTCTTCCCGCACAGCTGGACTTTTGATAACGGCTATATGCACCCGGGAGAAAAACCGGGACTGGGCATCGAGTTTGATGAAAAACTAGCGGCGAAATACCCCTACGAACCTGCCTGTCTGCCGGTGGCCCGTCTGGAAGACGGCACGTTGTGGAACTGGTGAGGAGGACAAAATGAAGAGTATCGTCATTCGTCAGCCCAATGAGCTGGTCGTCGAAGAGAGGGCGCTTCCCACGCCTGGGGCGGGAGAAGTCCGGGTTAAAGTGAAACTTGCGGGAATATGTGGTTCCGATAGCCATATCTATCGGGGGCATAATCCGTTTGCGAAGTATCCCCGCGTTATCGGCCATGAATTCTTCGGCGTGATCGACGCCGTCGGGGCCGGAGTGACGGACCGGGCGGTGGGCCAGAGGGTTAGCGTCGATCCGGTTATTAGCTGTGGTCACTGTTACCCTTGCTCTGTGGGCAAACCAAACGTCTGCACCTCGCTGGAGGTGCTCGGCGTCCATCGGGACGGCGGTTTTAGCGAGTACGCCGTGGTCCCCGCCAAAAATGCCTGGCAGGTTCCGGACAGCATCCCGGACCGGCATGCCGTGATGGTGGAGCCTTTTACCATCGCCGCCAACGTGACCGGGCAGGTAACGCCGACGCCTGAGGATATTGCTCTGGTGTATGGCGCCGGGCCGATGGGGTTAACCACCATCCAGGTGCTGAAAAGAGTCTATAACGTTCGCCAGGTGATCGTTGTCGATCGGATTGATGAACGTCTGCGGATGGCGGAAAGAAATGGCGCCGACTGGGTTATCAACAATGGCGAGTCCTCATTATCCGACGCCTTGCTGGATAAGGGCATCAGGCCCACGCTGATTATTGATGCCGCTTGCCACCCCGCTATTTTACAGGAGGCCATTACACTCGCTTCGCCGGCGGCCAGGATCGTCCTGATGGGATTCTCAACCGAGCCGTCACAGGTTGCTCAGCAGGGAATCACCGGTAAAGAGCTGGCAATATTTTCATCGCGGCTTAATGCTAATAAATTTCCTGTTGTGCTGACATGGCTGGAACAGAAATTAATTGACCCGGAAACATTAATTACCCACGAATTTGCGTATCAGAATGTTGTCGATGCCATCGAGTTATTTGAAAGCGACAGAAAGAGTTGTTGTAAGGTGTTATTAACCTTCTGACAATAAAGCATGAGCGACTCTATATCCTACAATTAGAGATAATAACGATGACTACAGTGAAAAATGAGAGAACAACTTCCGATCTCATACGCGCGGCCGTATCCGGTTGGTTAGGCACCGCGCTGGAGTTTATGGACTTTCAGCTTTATTCATTAGGTGCAGCGCTGGTCTTCCATGAAATATTTTTCCCCGAGCAGTCAGCGGCGATGGCGCTCATTTTAGCAATGGGTACCTATGGCGCGGGATATATTGCGCGCATAGTCGGAGCCTTTATTTTTGGGCGTATGGGCGACAGGATTGGGCGTAAAAAAGTGCTGTTTATTACCATTACGATGATGGGGATCTGTACCACGCTTATTGGGGTGTTGCCAACCTATGCGCAGGTCGGTATTTTTGCGCCGGTACTGCTGGTCACTCTGCGTATTATTCAGGGGCTAGGCGCTGGCGCTGAAATTTCAGGCGCGGGTACCATGCTGGCGGAGTATGCGCCAAAGGGACAGCGCGGCATTATCTCATCGCTGGTGGCGATGGGCACTAACTGCGGGACGTTGAGCGCAACGGCTATCTGGGCAGTGATGTTTTTCCTTCTCGATCGTGAACAGCTGGTGGCATGGGGATGGCGCGTTCCGTTCCTGGCCAGCGTAGTGGTGATGGTCTTCGCCATCTGGCTGCGTCTTAATCTGAAAGAGAGTCCGGTGTTTGAAAAAGTCAGTGAAGGCAGCGCGGTTCAACAGAAAATAGCTGCCGGGGAAAATACTTTCGGCGCGATGTTGAAAAGTAAATCTTTCTGGCTGGCGACGGGGTTGCGTTTTGGTCAGGCGGGTAACTCAGGCCTGTTACAAACCTTCCTGGCCGGTTATCTGGTGCAAACGTTATTATTTGATAAAGCAATTCCCACCGATGCGTTAATGATTAGCTCTGTTATTGGGTTTATCACCATTCCTTTCCTGGGATGGCTATCAGACAAAGTGGGGCGGCGTTTGCCTTATATTATCGTCAATATCTCGGCGATTATCCTCGCTTATCCGATGATGGCGATTATTGTTGATAAGAGCTACAGCGCGAGCACGATTATGGCGTCATTGATTGTTATTCATAATGTGGCCGTTCTCGGACTGTTCGCACTTGAAAACATCACCATGGCGGAACTTTTCGGCTCGCGTAACCGTTTTACCCGTATGGCGATTTCAAAAGAGGCGGGTGGCTTAGTTGCCGTAGGCTTTGGTCCGGTACTGGCAGGGATCTTCTGTAATATCACCGGTTCATGGTGGCCAATTGTTGCCATGCTGGTTTGTTATTCCGTTATTGGCTTAGTTTCCGCTGTGCTTATGCCGGAAGTTCGGGACCGTGACCTGAGCCTGCTTAACGATGCCGCGGATTTAGAGACGCGCCAGAAAGAAATTAAATCCGGCCAGTATATCTGATTTATATTTATTACATTCGTCCCGGCCTCGCTCCCTGTATAAGAGATGCCAGTACAAGTTATGTTTTCTGTCAGGCACTATATTTATAGCCGTGCCGGGACTCTGATGCGCTATTTTTTATTTTCATGTGGGTGAACGACGCTTTTTTACTGGGGTTGTTGAGTGGTTGTTTTTTACTTAGAGGGTTATCATGACATTAATAAATAAGAACTTTATGATTAACAACGAATATGGCGTCAGACTGTATAACGACATAGCAAAAGATTTACCGATTATTGACTATCACTGCCATCTGGATGCAAAGGAAATTTATGAAAATCGTTCTTTTGCTAATATGAGTGAGCTTTGGTTAGCCGGGGACCATTACAAATGGCGAGCCATGCGGGCTAATGGTATCGATGAGCGTTGTATTACCGGCGAGGCGACGGCAGAAGAAAAATTTCAGGCCTGGGCTGAAACGGTGGAAGCCTGTTTCGGTAATCCGCTGTATCACTGGACTCATCTGGAACTGCAGGCCTATTTTGACTGCGAAGAGGCGTTGAATAGTCGCAACTGGCGCGAGATTATGCAGCACTGCAACGCGCAGCTGCAGAAACAGGCGTTTACGCCGCGTCAGCTAATTCTCCGGTCAAATGTTGAAGTGATCTGTACCACCGATTCTCCCCTTGATGATCTGCATTATCACCAGCTGTTAAATGAGGATGAGACTTTTCCGGTTAAGGTTTTACCGACGTTCCGTCCCGATGGCTTTTTCGAAGAGGAACCCCGCGCGTTTTCTCTCTTTATGGACCGCTTAGCCGCGACGACCCATCTCTCTATCGAAACCCTGGATGACTTCGACAAGGCGCTGGCGGCGCGCATTGCCTATTTTCACGACGCCGGGTGCCGGATTTCCGATCACGGGCTGTTGGCTATTCTCTGGCACGACGTTGCGCAAGAGGAGGCGGAACGACTGTTCAGGCTTAAGCGCCGCGGCGCAGCGTTAACCGCGGGCGAGCAGAACGCGTTGAACAGCACTCTCTTTAAAATGCTGGCACGCCATTACAAACAGCATGAGTGGGCGATGCAGATCCATTTTGGCGCCATTCGTAATAATAACAGCCGGATGTTCGCGCAGCTTGGCATCAATACCGGTTTTGATTCCATCGCCGACGAGCCCGAACTGGCGGCAAACCTGAATCAGTTTCTTGACGGTCTGGCCCGCGATAATGCTTTACCTAAAACCATTATTTACAACCTCAATGCCAGTTATAACGATGTGGTCGCATCCACCATCGCGAACTTTCAGAGTGCGGCGCTGGGGGTGAAATCACCGATCCAGTTTGGTTCCGGATGGTGGTTTAACGATACCCGTCGGGGAATGGAAAATCAGCTAAATGCGTTGGCCGATCAGGGATTATTGATGAATTTCGTCGGCATGCTTACCGATTCTCGCAGCCTGGTTTCATATCCTCGCCATGATTATTTTCGACGGATTGTTTGTAATTTAATTGGCGGGTGGGTGAGCCGTGGAGAAGTTCCTGACGATCAAATCATCCTGAGCCGAATGGTAAAAAATATATGTCACGATAATGCACAAGCATATTTCAAATTTTAATATTCGCCATTGCGTGAGGATTAACCATGGCTCGGACTAATAAGAAAATTACCATTCCGGTGAGTATTGGATATGGTATGACAGATATCATGGGCGGCGGCGCGTTTACCGTTATTGGCGCATGGCTACTCTTTTTTTACACCACTTTTGTTGGTCTCTCTCCGGTTGAAGCAGCATCGATTGTGGCGATTGCCCGAATTGTCGATGCGGTGGTCAGTTTATTCATGGGGAGCTTCACCGATCATTTTTATAAGAACTATTTAGGTAAAAAATTTGGCCGTCGCCGTTTCTTTCTGTTGATTGGCGCACCGTTGATGCTGGTGTACATGCTGCTGTGGCTCGACGGGATGAGCTACGCTTTCTATCTGGCGGTCTACCTGGCATTTGAGGTGATTGCCGCGATGGTGCTGATCCCCTGGGAAACGCTGCCTTCGGAAATGACAAAGGATTTTAACTCGCGGACCAAACTCTCCACCTGCCGCATGTTCCTGTCCGCGTCCGGGACCTTCCTCGCGACCTTTATTCCCGGACTGCTGATTAATCATTTTGGCGAGCACGATGCGAACGCCTATTTTATTAACGGCGTTGTCTTTGCGGTGCTGTTTATGGTCTGCGTATTTATCTCCTGGAAAGTGACCTGGGAGCGCGAACTGACGCCGGAGATGCTGGCGGAATTAGAAAACAAGGCGGTCAGGAAAAGCTTTACCGAGAAACTGGCGGCGTTTGGTAATTTATTCAAGGAGTATGCCTCAACCCTCAAGGTCCGGGCGTTTCGTAAGCATCTGGCGATTTATTTATTCTCGTTCACCGCTAAGGATGTCTATAACACCGTCTTCGTCTTTTTCTGCGTCTATTGCCTGAATGTTTCCTCATCGCTGGCGGGAACCCTGCTGTCGATGAGCATCGTCGGGCTACCGGTGACTCTGGCCGCTGGGGTGGCGATCATCAAATATGGCCCCTCACGACTCTACGTCTTTGCCTATTGCCTGATGATGCTGTGCCTGGGCGGACTCTTCCTGGTGTATCAGTTCCCGACGGACAATAAAGTATTGTTGCTGGTAGTGCTGGCAGGCGTGTATCAGGTAGGGCGCTGCGTGCTGGAATTCACGCCGTGGAACGTGTTCCCGTTTATTCCCGATATTGATGAAATGATCACCCGCCAGCGCCGCGAAGGCCTGTTTGCCGCCGTGATGACCTTTTCCCGTAAAACGACGGTGGCGATTGCGACCTTTGTCGTTGGCCTGTTGCTGCAAAGCGGTGGCTTTGTGAAAGGCAGCGCCGTCCAACCGCAAGAGGCGATTAATACCATTGCGCTGTTGCTATTTGTCGGCACGGCGGGGCTGCTGCTGATTGCGCTATGGCAGGCGCTGACTTTCCGTCTCAATAAACAGACGCATAAGGTTTTTGTCGATGAAGTCGATCGTCTGAAAGCCAACGGCCTGAAGCAGAACGTCACGCCAGAGGCGCGCCGGATCGTGGAAGATCTGACTGGCTACAGCTACGACAAGCTATGGTGCGATTCATCTGCGCAAAGCCGGGGGGCGGCCACGCCTTCCTCAACGCTAAGTTAAGCCAACGTGTGTGATAGCTTTGCGCTATTTAGCAGTAGAAGTGCGACAGCTATCACACAACATTTTATTCTTGTCGTACCAATTAACCGTTAATTAATGCAAATCAAAACTTAAGCGGAAAGTAACGGTAATCTGGTATGGCAGTTAACTTTCATACCGTTTCTACACAGCGAGTCAAAAGATGCAAAACACGCTTTTAACAGCCAGGGCAACACTTCCTTCTTACGATCGCAGCACGCTGGTTTCACGGATTGTGCACCTGGGCTTTGGCGCATTTCATCGTGCGCACCAGGCGGTCTATGCCGATATTCTGGCGGCAGAACAGGGAAGTGACTGGGGCTACACCGAAGTTAACCTGATCGGCGGCGAACAGCAGATTGCCGATCTGCAAAACCAGGATCTGCTGTACACCGTCGCCGAAATGTCGGCGGATGCCTGGACCGCGCGGGTGGTTGGCGTGGTGAAGCAGGCGATGCACGCGGAAGTCGATGGTCTGGAAAGCGTGCTGGCAAAAATGTGTGAGCCGCAGGTGGCGATTGTGTCGTTGACCATCACCGAGAAGGGCTATTGCCACTCACCGGCAACCGGCCAACTGCAGCTGGAACATCCGCTGATCGTCGCCGATATCAGCAATCCCCAGCGGCCGAAATCGGCGCCCGGTGTCATCGTGGAAGCGTTAGCACGGCGCAAAGCCGCGGGTTTGCCGGCATTCAGCGTCATGTCCTGCGATAACATGCCGGAGAATGGCCATGTTATGCGTAATGTGGTTTGTGCGCTTGCCCGGGCTATTGACGGCGAACTCGCGGACTGGATTGAGCAAAACGTCACCTTCCCGTCAACGATGGTCGATCGCATCGTGCCGGCGGTGACGGCGGGCACGCTGAATAAAATTGAACAGCTGACCGGCGTGCGCGATCCGGCAGGCGTCGCCTGCGAACCGTTCCGCCAGTGGGTAATTGAAGATAACTTTGTTGCCGGCCGTCCGGAGTGGCAAAACGCGGGCGCTGAACTGGTCGCTGACGTCATTCCTTTTGAAGAGATGAAGCTGCGTATGCTGAATGGCAGCCACTCTTTCCTGGCCTATCTGGGCTATCTGGCGGGCTATCAGCATATTAATGACTGTATGCAGGACGCAAACTATCGTCTGGCGGCACGGACCTTGATGCTGGAAGAGCAGGCCCCAACGTTGAAAGTACAGGGCGTTGATCTGCAACGCTATGCCGGGCTTCTGATTGACCGCTACAGCAACCCGGCGCTTAAGCATCGTACCTGGCAGATCGCGATGGATGGCAGCCAGAAACTTCCGCAGCGGATGCTCGACTCGGTTCGCTGGCACCTGGCGCAGCACAGTGATTTCAGCCTGCTGGCGCTGGGCGTAGCGGGCTGGATGCGTTACGTCAGCGGTGTGGATGACCAGGGGCAGGCGATTGAGGTCAGCGACCCGTTATTCCCGGTGATCCAGCAGGCGGTACAGAGCAGCGTCGACGGTGAAGCGCGGGTGCAGGCGCTGCTGGGTATCGAGGCTATCTTTGGCCACGCGCTGCCGCAGGAAGCGCGATTTGTCGATGCGCTAACCCAGGCCTATCTGTCGTTACAAAGCCGGGGCGCGAAAGCGACCGTCGCAGCCTGGGCAGAGGGACGCTAGCTGTCGCCATCGGTACTGACACTACGCGTTTCTGCCACTCTTTAAGGCACCCTTTCAGGGTGTCTTATCTTTTGTATTCTGTGCTACTGCGTTATTAATTAATTTAGCTCATTCATTTTAACTGGATGAAAAGGTTTCATTTATATACCGCGGCGCAATGTGTTTACCGCCGCAGGTTGCGCTGAGTCAACGCAAGGCCTGACCCTTATCCCCCTCATTCATGGCTATACAGTAACGCCATTTGTCCTCCTTTTCCTTTTTGCTTCTTGTTTACCAGTAAGGCGAGAGGGCCTGGTGGCGGGAGGTGCGCGCCTGATTATCCCCGCCGTGCGCTCGTTTTGATTATGTGATCGATGACACCCTTTCGCTTTAATATACTTGTATGGCAGTTGCACAAATGTTTTAATTTCGAACGTGTTAAACAGGAGTAAAAAAATAAGAGGTGATGTTAGTTGGTGCTGATACCTTTGCGGCGGGTTGCGAACGGAAATGGCATTCCCCGTTTGAGAAACGGCCTATTGTGGAGCAGTTGAGAGCTATTTAAATCCCCAAAATTTAATTTTCACTATATCTTACAAAGGTACAAGCCTATGGTTGGTTCAGTTGATGTTAAAAAAGATGTAGATAACAAACCTATTATTCGTCGGGTGGCTTCAGCCTCGGCAATCGGAACGGCCGCTGAATATTATGATTTCTTTGCATATGGCACAGCGGCAGTTTTATTTTTTGGGCATCTTTTTTTCCCCAGTGATGATCCGTTAGTGAGTACACTTGCCGCATTCGCGACGTATGCCGTTGGTTTCTTGGCAAGACCGCTAGGGGGCATTGTATTTGGCCATATTGGCGACAAAGTCGGGCGTAAAAAAGCGCTGGTCATTACAATATTAATTGTCGGCCTGGGGACATTCTGCATCGGGCTTTTACCTACGTATGAGAAGATCGGCATCTGGGCACCGGTATTACTTATTTTTATTCGTGTACTGCAAGGGTTTGGCGTCGGTGGCGAGCAAGCCGGTGCGGTGCTGATGACCGCGGAATATTCCGAACCAAAACATCGCGGCTTCTTTGCCAGCTGGGTGCAGATTGGCGCACCGGTCGGTTTTCTTTTGCCATTAGCGCTCTTTGCTTTATTAAATGCAAGCCTGACTCCGGAAGCGATGATGGATTACGGGTGGCGTATTCCGTTCTTATTAAGTTTGCTATTGGTCATTGTTGGCTTATTTATTCGCCTTAAAATTGACGAGTCGCCGGTATTCGCTCAAATCCGCGAAACCAAGGCTGAGGAGTCGCGTCCGTTAGTTGAAGTCATTCGCGACTTCCCGGGGATCGTATTTAAAGGCGTGTGCGCAAAGTTAATTGAAGCATGTACCTTTGCGATGTTTACGGTCATTATACTGGCGTACGGTAAGGCCAATAATCTTGACGCGAATATCCTGATGGAAACGATGATCGTGGCGGTGATACTGGAGATTATTGCGATACCGCTGATGGGCTCGCTTTGCGACAGGATTGGGCGTAAACCGGTCTATATCATGGGGGCGCTGCTGCAGGTCATTATGATTGTCCCATTCTTCCTCGCCATCAATCAGGACAGTTTCTGGCTCACGCAGCTGGTCATGATTTTGGTTCTGAGTCTGGGACACAGTATGTGCTATGCCCCTCAGGCATCGTACTTCCCGGAGCTGTTCCCGACTCATATTCGCTGCAGCGGTATTGCCTTAATCTGGCAGGTGGGGTCGCTCGTCGGCAGCGGTATTCTGGGCCTGGTCGCGGTGAAAATCCTGCAGGTCACGGGAGGGCACTATTACGGACTGGCTATCTATGTGATTGTTCTGGGTGTGATTTCTGTTATCGGGTTAGCGATGATGCCGGAAACGGCTCCGCAGCGACTCAAACGGGAATATCATCAGTGGCATAAACACTGATCTATCCGCTTTGCGCATGCGGTGACAAGGATGTCGCCGCCATGCGCCTCACCCTGAACCGAATTTCACGCCTGGCTTATCGCTGACGTTGGCTGAACATGTTTTTAGGCTGTAGTTTATCAAAAACCAGACCGCCGGCACTGAATATACATATCTTTAATTATCCAGAGGCAACTATATATAATTGATGTTTATTTTAACGCATATGCGGGATAGCCGGGGTGTTGTTTATATCTGATTTAAAATAAATCTGTCATGATGAGCGCAGTAAAAATAAGTAATCCGGGAAAAGGAGAACCGAATATGTACAAGAGAATTTTATTGCCCGTCGATGTTTTTGAAATGGATTTAAGTGACAAAGCGGTACGCCATGCGGAGTTTTTAGCATCGGCAGAAGAGGGCGAAATTACGTTGTTGAACGTGTTGCCAAACAGCAGTCGCTCAATATTGCGGGGCTTTGCCGCAGATATTCAGAAGTTCGAAGCATTTATGCAAGCGGAGTCGGAGAAAAAAATGCAGACGCTGTCCCGACTGTTCTCCATTCCGGCCTCGCGGATGCATTCACGGGTGGTATTTGGTAACGTCCGCGATGAAATTCTGGCCATCAGCAGCGCCGGTGAGTTTGATGTTATCGTTATCGGCTCGCGCAAGCCGGGAATTTCAACGCATCTTCTTGGTTCGAATGCGGAGTCAATTTTGCGTCACGCCAAAATACCGGTGCTGGTTGTCAGATAATCTACTACCTTTTTAACGTGAGCACGGCAGGGCGGGATTAGCCTGCGCTGCCGTGAACGCAGTTACTCTTCGCTAAACCAGTCGCGGTTTTCCTGGCGAATTAATAACACCGATTCGCTAATTTCATGCAGATGTACATTCATGGCTTCTCCCACCGCATCGGCGTCGCGATTTTCCAGCGCCTGAAAAATTTGCAGATGCTGGCGCAACAGCATCTCCGGAGAGCTTATGTGATCGAGGCTCATATAGCGCACCCGGTCGATAGTGGCTTTAATGTTTTCCACCGTATCCCAGGCTAACTGGCAGTCGGCAATGAGGGACAGTTTCTGGTGAAACTCATCATCAAGCTGAAAAAAATCATTTAATTGCTGACGTTCAACGGCAATACGCTGCTGATTAAGATTTTGCTCAAGCTGATAAATTTGCTCACTGTTGACCATCCCCGCCGCCCGGCGAACGACGGCGCATTCGATGGCCTGGCGAACAAAGCAGCCGTTGCGCACGTGGGAGAGGGAGATCTTGTTCACGTAGCTCCCGCGCTGCGGGCGGATCTGGATCAGACCGTTCTCAGCCAGTTTAATAAAAGCTTCCCGCACCGGTTGTCGGGAGACGTCAAAGCGCACGGACACTTCTTTCTCAGACAATGGGGTGCCGGGTGGGATCAGACAATGGACGATATCTCGGCGGAGGATACGGTAAATTTGCTGGTTTACGGGCTGTGTCGGATTAAGTTGCGATTCTGCGGCCATTGATGGTTACTTTTATTGGATTATATGCGTTATTTTACGCGTTATTTGCCTGTTAGCCCATACCCGGCCCTCAATGGGCCGGGTGGGGCGACTTAGCCCTCGCGATGCACGCTCAGACCGGCAAAGCTTTGGCTGACAGGCATCATTTCCAGAGTGTTGATATTGACGTGCGCAGGCAGCGTCGCCACCCACCATACCGCCTCGGTGACATCTTCCGGCGTCAGCGCCTGGGTATTTTCGTAAGCTTTCCCGGCTTTGGCATCATCGCCTTTAAAGCGCACGTTGGAGAACTCAGTACCACCCACCAGACCCGGCTCAACATCGGTCACGCGGATCGCGGTGCCGTGCAGGTCGGTGCGAAGGTTCAGGCTGAACTGGCGGACGAATGCCTTGGTCGCTCCGTAAACATTCCCGCCGGCATAAGGCCAGCTGCCGGCAGTCGAGCCGATATTAATAATATGGCCGCGGTTGCGTTCAACCATCCCGGGCAGTACCGCGCGGGTCATGTAGACCAGGCCTTTGTTATTGGTGTCGATCATATCTTCCCAGTCTTCAACGCTGGCCTTGTGCGCCGGTTCCAGACCCAGCGCCAGACCGGCGTTATTGACCAGAACGTCAATGGCCTGCCAGTCGGCCGGCAGCCCGGCAATCATTTCCTCGATAGCGGCTCGATTGCGCACGTCCAGCTGCGCGGTATAAAGATTATCGCCGAGTTCATCTTTTAATGTTTGCAGACGTTCTTCACGACGCCCGGTGGCGATCACTTTGTGACCATTAGCGATAAAACGACGCGTAATGCTTTCACCAAACCCTGCTGTTGTACCGGTAACCAGAATAATCATCATCGCTCCTGTCAATTTTCTCATTTAGCCCTGAATAAAGCATAGGCAGAGCCTGTCAATCCCGTCTTACTTAATGTTTTTCTTCCATTTCAACACGCTGGGCCACTCAGCAGCCGACAAGGGCCCGCAACCCGGAGAAAAAAATTAAGCAACAACGGAACAGCGCGCTATCTAAGCACTGTAGCTATAAAAGAAAACGGAGTCTACCTCCGCTGAGCGTGCAATACGTATCCAAAACAGGCAATTGCGAAGGTATGAGGTACAAATGTTGCCGTAAGCGGGTCAATTCGTCGCCGGGGAGGTGATGTTTGTCTGTGGGGCCTGTTTGTGCCGTGGTGGTAAGCAAACCGGCGTCTGAATCCTGCCTGTCACGCCGCCGCGCAATGCCGTCCAGTCACCGCCGGCAGATCGGTTTTCAAGGCCACAGTAAGCGGAAATCATTGCGGTCAATCAATGAGTTGCCTAATCTTAGAGGATAACCAGGTCCAGGAGATAATGATGGCGGAAAACAACCCTTTGCTGAGCGTCAGCCTGTTGCCTTACCAGGCGCCGCGTTTTGATCTGATTGAGGATACGCATTACCGTCCGGCTTTTGATGAAGGGGTCCGACGCCAGCGCGAAGAGATTGCGGCGATTGTGAATAACCCGGCGCCGGCCGATTTTGCCAATACCCTGGTGGCGCTGGAACAGAGCGGGCAGCTGCTGGCGCGCGTCACCCGGATATTTTTCGCCATGGCCGGGGCGCATACCAATCCGACCCTCCAGACGCTCGATGAGCAGTTCTCCGCTGAACTGGCGGAGCTGGGGAACGATATCTGGCTTAACGAGGCGCTGTTTCAGCGCGTGAAGCAGGTGTGGCTACAACGTGAAACGCTCACCCTGGATGACGAATCCCGGCGGCTGCTGAAGGTCAGCTGGCAGCGTTTCATTCTGGCGGGCGCCACGCTGGGCGCAGAGCAAAAATCGGTGCTGCGCACGTTGAATAAGCAAGCGGCGGCGTTACAGAGCCAGTTCCAGCAGCGGCTGCTGGCGGCGGTGAAATCCGGCGGCCTGGTGCTGGATTACCCGCATCAGCTGGACGGGCTCAGCGCGGAAGAGATCGCCGAGGCTGCGGAGGCGGCTCGGGAAAAAGGGCTGCACGACCGCTGGCTGCTACCGTTGCTTAACACCACTCAGCAACCGGCGCTGCTGTCGTTACGTCAGCGTCAGACGCGTGAAAATCTGTTCGCCGCGGGCTGGCAGCGCAACCAAAAGGGCGATGCGAACGATACCCGCGATCTGGTGCTGCGTCTGGCGGCGATTCGCGCGCGCAAAGCGGAACTGCTGGGCGTCGCGGACTATGCCAGCTGGTCTATGGCCGATCAGATGGCGGGTACTCCCGAGGCCGCTTTTGCCTTCATGCGGCGGATCGTCCCGGCGGCGCGGGCCCGCGCGGAGCAGGAGCTGGCGGATATCCAGCAGGTTATTGACGATGAGGGCGGCGGTTTTGCCGCCGCGGCCTGGGACTGGCTGTACTACGGGGAGCAGGTGCGCCGGGCGAAGTTTGCTATCGATGAATCGCAGCTCAAACCCTATTTTGCCCTCGACCGGGTTCTGAAGGACGGCGTGTTCTGGACGGCCTCACAGCTGTTTGGTTTACGCTTTGTCGAGCGGTTCGATATTCCTGTTTATCATCCGGATGTCCGGGTATGGGAAATTTTTGACGCGAACGGCGCAGGTATCGCGCTGTTTTACGGCGACTTCTTCGCGCGGGATTCCAAAAGCGGCGGGGCGTGGATGGATGTCTTCGTCGAGCAATCGACGCTGCTCGCCCAGCAGCCGGTGATCTACAACGTGTGTAACTATCAGAAACCGAAGCCAGGGCAGAGCGCGCTGCTTTCCTGGGATGAGGTGATCACGTTATTCCACGAGTTTGGTCATGCCCTGCACGGGCTCTTCGCCAGCCAGCGTTACGCCAGCCTGTCGGGGACCAATACGCCCCGCGATTTTGTTGAATTTCCCTCGCAGATCTATGAGCACTGGGCCAGCGAGGCGCAGGTATTTGCCCACTACGCGCGGCATTATCAAACGGGTGAAGCGATGCCGGACGCGCTGCGTGAAAAGATGCTGCGCGCGGCGAAGTTTAACAAAGGTTACGACATGAGCGAGCTGCTGGCGGCGGCGCTGCTGGATATGCACTGGCATAGCGTGTCGCCGGCGGAAATTCCGCCCGATGTTGATGCCTTCGAAGCGGCGGCTTTAGGTCAAGAAAAGATGGATCTGCCGGCCGTTCCACCGCGCTATCGCAGCAGCTATTTTTCGCATATTTTCGGCGGCGGCTATGCCGCGGGCTATTACGCCTATCTGTGGACGCAAATGCTGGCCGACGATGGCTATCAGTGGTTTGTTGAGCACGGCGGCCTGACCCGCGAAAACGGTCAGCGCTTCCGCGAAGCGATTTTGTCACGTGGCAACAGCACTGATTTAGCTGAACTTTATCGCCAATGGCGCGGCCACGATCCAAAGATTGAGCCGATGCTGGAAAACCGCGGACTGAGCGAGTAGCGCGCTTTGTCGAGTAAAAGAGGACCGGGCGCAGGGCCCGGTTTTTTCACATATTCACCTTCCCCACAATCCCAGCAAAACTGACCCTCGCCACGTCCCCCTGGCGCTGTGGCGCTCGCGGGAGGTCATCTGTCGGGAATGTGGCGGGCAAAAGAAATCGCTGCCCGGTGATTCATATTCTATGGCGACTTGCCTATGCTGTAGTCCGGGTTAATCAACACAGGGCTCCTGTATGTTAGAACTGAGACCAAACTGCGAGTGTTGCAATATCGATCTGGCTGCTCATGAGCAGACCGCCTATATCTGTTCTTTTGAATGTACGTTCTGCGATGATTGCCGGGAAAAACTTCACTCCAGATGCCCCAACTGCGGGGGAGAATTGGTTCGACGGCCAACCAGAACAAAACAAAAACTCGAAAATAACCCTGCATCCGCTACCCGAGTTTTTAAACCAAATGGCTGCAGTGAATCAATTTCCGCGAACCCGGCTCTGCCGCTTCGCGATAACGTGGTGTAAAGCTAAACGTCGTGTTATGCGATCTCGTTATCTCTGTCAATTTTTCAGCCAGCGGCCCGGGCTCAAATTAATCCAACGCCATGAATATCCTGGCTGACCATTGAATTTACCCCGCTGTGACCAAATATCAGTTACCCGGCAACCAGATGGTCGAAAAGGAATCAGCATGTTAGAAAAATACTTTGATTTTGATGATGATAGCGGTGAAGACGCGGTCGAGAGACACAAGCGTCTTCTTGCCGTACAGGCAGCATTAGAAATTTCGAAAGCCGCTGTCTCTTCATCAACCGCGAATTCCGGTATTCGTAGTCAGATGGATTTGCGTAACGTCGCCCAGGAGGTCTCCTCTTTAGCTGATGCTATTCAGGATGCCCTTGAAGGTCGCGAAGAGGACTAGCTTAGGCCAGCCTGCGCTTTTTATATCAGCCGGAGCCTCGCATACGCGGGGCTTTTTTATGGGAGAAACGGCTGGAGCATCGCCGCCGGCGGGGACGACGCGAATATTTCGCTGGCGCCGCGCGTGAGCGATGGAAAATAACCGGTCATGACGACCTAAAAACCGTTCGCGCTAAGTCAGCATTTCTTATCATGATTATTGATTTGGGCGGTGGGTGAAATATGGTACAGCTATAACTTCGCATGTCACGAGGGAAGCGCAGTGAACACAGGCTCTTTAGCGAAAATAGCGTTGGAGTTACCCGAGGTCTGGCAATCGCTGATCCTCGGCAAGGTCGGGGGCGCCAACATTAAACTCATAAAGATGGGCGGTCCGGGTATCCCGGATGAGTCTCATGCCGACTTTGATGAACTGCTGGTGGTGATTGAAGGGGAGATGGCGCTCATTGTTGATGGCCAGGCGGTCATACTCAAAGCGTGGGATTTTTATCTTATCCCCAAAGGCGCAAGCCATCGCGTTCCCCCGGGAAGTCACGGGACATTATTGTTAATCGACAGGGCGTAACATCCCGTCATCATCTGCTTTGTTGTCATGGTGCGGCGAATTTTTCTATATTTGAATTGTTTCTTGTTGGTTTACGCTAAGTTTACCCTGGGATTTGGGATAAGCCTCTTTCTGCGGTATAACCTTCGGGTGTTTATCAAGGAGGTTATTAATGAAAATGGTCAAAGCTCTATTTGTTTCCTCATTTATTCTCGTCTCATTTTCTTCTGTAGCAGCGGAAGATTTACACAATAAACTTGTCATTGAGGCTATTCCTGCTTCTGAAGGTACCGTTGTTATTGCCGGAGAGCCTAAATATGAAAAAACATTTAACCTGGTGGTGACCAGTAAAACCAATGACCCTATCGAACTGACGGGGTTTGTGGGGTGTTATCGGGCTTTCGACGAGAAAGGTAAAGAGTTCGACGAGCGCACGGTCCAGCTGGATCTTTTGGGGACCCTGAAAGACGGTGCCGCCAAAACAGGTCATGTCTCTTTTATCAGCGATGATGACGCGGTATACAATGCGAAATTTGTAAAATGGTCCACGCAGTGCCCTCATCTGGCTAAACGCGCAAAATAGCGCCGGCAGTTGTCTCTCTTGCCGTGACGTATGCACGTCAGGCGGGGCCGTTAATGGCCGACCGTTTAGCTCGCGTTGAATGCCAGGCCATTAGCATCATTATTGTGATGAATCCCACTCTGCGTAGGGGCGAAACAGCGGGCCAAAGGACGCATGCTGGTTGAGATGCGGCTTTATATATATTTACTCGCGAGTCACGGTGGCTGACCAAAGGCTCACCTGGAGGCACCAGGCATCACAATCATCAAAATAACTAGCAGTGGCAGGCCCGCTTCGGCGGGCCTTTTCTGTGTCGGCAGGATGCGGATTAACAATCCCTCAAATCTGAGAGCGATAAGCGGAGCACGCCCGAGAGGGACGCCAGCTCCGTACATTTTTCCATGACGGTGGCCAGGATATTACCAGCGCTGCACCAGGGTTTCGCCGATGGCGGCAATCTGCTTGTTTCTCTCGTCCATAGAGGCTTTGGTTTCGGTTAAATAAATCACCACGATACGCGAGGCTTTACCGTCCGGGCCAAGTGCGGCCACGATCCCCCGTGAGCCACGGTTGCCGGCGCCGGTTTTGTCGGCGATAAACCAGCCTGCGGGCAGCGCCGAGCGCAGCAGCGGTCCCGCCACTTTGTCATCCACCATCCAGCGCTGCAGCTGCCGCTGCGAAGCGGCCGAAAGGACGTTGCCGGTCAACAGCTGACGCAGCGTCTGCGCCATGGCTTCTGGCGTGGTGGTGTCGCGCGCGTCGCCCGGCAGCGCTTCATTGAGGGCCGTTTCCCAACGATCGAGACGTGACGTCCGGTCGCCGCTGCGACGGAGAAAAGCGGTTAATCCCTGCGGGCCGCCGAGGGTGGCCAGCAGCAGGTTGGCCGCCGTGTTATCACTCAGGGTAATGGCGGCGGCGCACAGCTCCACCACGGTCAGCCCATCGCTGAGGTGCTTTTCCGTCACCGGCGAGTACTCAACCAGATCCTGCTGGCGGTAATCAATACGCCGATCGAGCTTTTCTTCTCCGGCGTCAACGCGCGACAAAACGGCGCCGCATAGCAGCACCTTAAAGGTACTCATCATCGGGAAACGTTCGGCTGAGCGGTAGCCGGTCAGCAGCCGGCCGGAGGATAGATCCAGCTCGGCGTAGCCGACCCGGGCCTGGAGCTGGCTTTCAGCCTCTTTAACCTTGCTTACCGTCGCTTCATGCGCCCAGCCGGGCAAAGACAGGGCGGCGAATAACGGGAGCAGAGCGAAACGATTATGACGCATTCAGGGTTCTTCCTTGGATTTGCTTCTGGACAAGCGGACTATGCGGACTCTGGCGAGACGGTTCAATGGAAAATAATCATAAATAAGCGCTATGAAGATTCACAATTCCTCTTTTTTCCTTCATCATCTGCCAGCTTTTACCAGCAATAATCGATGCTTAGCTCAGTATAAGAAAGAGTTTTTTTATTTAAGGCCGTGATGAACTATAAGAATGTACAGAGGGCTGCGTTAATGCGGCCCGCTGTCGGCGACCAAACATTAATCATTGACCGCTCCGGGAGGAACATGGTGGACCCGCTAATTAAGGTCATGCTGGTGGGGGGAAAGGCGGACGGCCTGCTGGTCAGCGTCGCCGATACCGCGACGGAGCTCTCCGTCACCGCTGCGCAGTATGGCGCGAAATCCGGGCCGCCGCTGAGCTATCGGATTGTGTCGCAAACGATCGATGATGAGCGCTACTTTTTTGGCGTCTTCAATGAGTCACATGAGGACTCTGACAAGCTCAAACGAGTCGCCCTGACCCGGGGCATGAAGAAGTCTCTGTGCTGAACCACCGGCGCCGGACGATTCGCCGGCGTCCGGCCTGTCCGCCGCTGCGGCCCCGCGCGGTTTTATTCTCTTCGGGAGCGCCATGATTCGCCATATCCGCATACAAAATTTCAGATCGGTCAGGGATATCGAGCTGGAACTGGGCGCGCTCAATATCGTTTTTGGGCCGAACGGCTGCGGTAAATCCAATATCTATAAAGCCATCCAGCTGTTAACGGCCTGCGCTGACGGCAGGTTCTCCAGTTATATCAGTGATGAAGGCGGCCTCGAGAATATCATGTGGTCGGGGAAAAGCGCGCCCACCGCCCGCTATCCGCGGCGGTTGCAGATAGCCTGTCTCACGGATCAATTCGATTATGAGCTGCAGGTCGGCTTCCCGGAAAAGCTGCCTTATCCCACCCAGTTTATGCTCGATCCGCTAGTTAAAGAGGAGTCTATCTGGCTGGCGGGGTTCTCCCGGCGCCCGTCAGCACGGGTGTTGCAGCGCAAGAATCAGGCCGCATTTCTGCTGGATGTCAACGGCGAGAAAAATACCTTCACCGACACCATTTATGAAAATGAGTCCATTTTCGGTCAACTGGGTGAGCCGCACCGCTTCCCGGAAGTCTCGCGGGTCAGAGAAACTCTGCGCCAGTGGCGCTTCTATCACGAATTTAGTATCGGCAGGCACTCGGCGCTGCGGCATCCGACGGTCGGCTACCGTTCGCCGGTGCTCGATAGCGATGGGCACAATCTCGCCGCCGCCTTTCAGACGATTGTCGAAATTGGCGCCGAAGAGTTACTTCATGAGATCCTTGGCGTCGCCTTTCCGCAGTGCGCGTTTTTCTGTGAAAACGAAAACTCGCGTTTCGCAATGAAGATGCGGCGAAACGGGATATACCGACCGCTGCTGGCGGCGGAAATGTCCGATGGCACGTTACGGTTCCTGTGCCTGGCGGTCGCACTATTAAGCCCGCGTCCGCCGGCGTTTCTGGCGATTAACGAGCCGGAAAACAGCCTGCATCGGCAGATGTTTCCGGCGCTGGCCCGGCTGATTGTTGCAGCCTCCCGCGATAGCCAAATCTGGTTAACCAGCCACTCGTCGGAACTCGTGGCGCTTATCGCCTCGCTGGCGGAGAGCCGGATCTATGAGCTGGAAAACAGCGACGGAGAAACGCGAATCAAAGCCGCCGAGGGCAGTTAAAGTCATCGGCCCGTGATGTTCAACGAGCCGATGCTGGCCATTCAGGCGGCGGGGTTCACCCCGGCGGCGGGCAGCAGCGTTTTGCTGCCTTTCAGGGTGAACAGCGAGATGAGCGTAAATCCCAGCGTAATGGACCCCAGTATCAGGTAGGCCTGATGGAAGCCGACGGTGTCGTACATCCGGCCCACCCATGCCGACAGCACCACGCCGGAGAGCTGTTTCGAGAGGTTAAAACCTATCAGGAACAGCGTGGCGGATAATTTGGGGTTAAATGCCGACGAAATATATTTAAAGGTGCCCACCAGCAGGAACGGCACTTCAAACATATGCAGCATTTTTAACATCACCACTTCGAACGCCGAGGTGGCAAAAGAGGAGCCGAGAATCCGCAGCGACATAATCATCCCGGCGGTCAACAAGGCATTTTTCGCGCCAATACGGTTAACGATGGCCGGGGCGCAGAACATAATCAGCGCATTCAGCAATTCGCCGCCGGTGGTGACAAAGCCAAAGACTTCGGTGCCGCGCTGCGGATCGGCAAAAAAACCTTTAAAAAAGTTAGCAAACTGCTGGTCGAAAACGTCATACACGCTGGCGACGCCGACCACGTAGATAATAAATCCCCAGAAGCGCGGCATCCGCAGCAGCTCCGCGGCGACGCGCAGCGAAAATGCCTGCCGGTTGGTGCCTAAGGCGTCCATCACCTGGGCGCTGTTGCTGCTTTCCGGACGGGAGAACCACAGCAGCACGCCGAGCACCAGCGCAAAACCGGAGGCGATCCAGAAGGTGATATTGGGGTCAATACCGAACAAAATGCCGGTGATGGACGCGCAGAGCGCCCAGCCGATGCATCCCGCCACGCGAACCTTGCCGTATTCAAAGCGGTTGGCGCGACTGACGCGTTCAATATAGGCCTCGACCGCGCCGGAACCGCTGGAAAATACGATTCCGAGATAGAGCCCGCCCACCAGCGCCCCGACGAAAATATTCAGCTGCAACAGCGGCGAGAAGACAAATATAAAGAACGGGGCGAAGAGCATTAATAAGACGGTAATGACCCACAGCAGATGTTTGCGCAGACCTAGCTTATCGGAAAGCAGGCCGAATATCGGCTGGCAGATAATAGCGAACAGTGAGATAGCAGAAAAAACAATCCCGGTTTCCGTTTTGCTTAAATGGTTAACGTCCGCCAGCCAGACCGGGAAAAAGGGGAAATAGGCTGACATAATGAAGTAGTAGAAGAAAAAGAACAGCAGGAAATAGACAAAATTATGCCGTTCGCGTGGCGCAAGTTCAGAGAATTTCATAGAGATGTTCCATTGTTATTATACTCGCCATTATTCCCGCCGCTTTGCAGCGGGCGACCTGTCGCTTCCCTGCGTGACGCCATCCGTGTGGCGGGACGGTACCCGTTGCCGCCGCGATGTATCCCGGCTAAGCGCTAAGCGGGGAACGCCGTTTGGGATGGGGGACATCCGCCCCCCGATTATTTATTGCAGATGAAGGGATATCTGATACTGCCATTGCGTATCGAGCAGCAGCCATTGCGGCAATACGCTTGGCGTCCAGGAATCATCGCCGCCGACGCCCATATGCTGGCTATCAAGGGTTATCCAGACGCCGTTTTCTGGTTTCATCCGGTGCCAGTGATCGGTCTCCATCAGCTGGGCGGTACCGTAGGGTTGTACCGAGAAGTGGAAATGGCCGGTTACATGCCAGCGGCCCCAGTCCAGCGCGGTGTTATCGCAACGCAGGCCGTTTTCGGTGGGGAAAATGTACGGCGTACTCATCTCGGCCAGCGGCAGCTGCCAGCGGGCGAAACAGGCGCTGCTCCTGCGATCGGGATAGTTTTCATGCGGACCCAAACCAAGCCAGGCAACGTCGGCATGCTGATCGGGAACCTGGAAATGGAGGCCCACTCGCGGCAGCGGCGGCAGGGTGCTCGCCCGCTCGCCGTTTACCGCCAGATGCAGACGGCCTGCGCTATCAAAGGTCATCCGCCAGCGGCTGACGATCATCACCTCGTCGCCGCGCAGGTAGTGCCAGTGGCTGTCGACGATCGTCTCATGGGCCAGGCGTTGCGCCACGCAGTGAACGCAGCGCGCTTCGAGCGTATAGTGCCCGGCGCTCTTCCAGCGCTCAACCCAGGCGTTGGGATCGATACGTTCGACTTCGCTGACCCCGATATCGTTATCCAGCGGGGCGCGGATGAACTGGTCGCGCAGCGGGGTCAGCAGCTGTTCCACGCCGTCCACCCGCCACTGGCTTAATAAACCGCTGCGCCGATCGATCGTCCACTCCTGCGGCCCCAGGCTGATACTGTAGGTTCGTTCGTCGCTGGTCAACGCTGGCGCCGGGCCGGGGGCGCTGTACGCCGGTAAGGCCAGGGGGGCGGCGAGGGCGAACTGTTCCCAGGCCACGCGGTGCCCGGCGTCTGACCACGCCGTGGCCTGCGGCTGGATAACCTCCAGCGTCAGCCAGACCTCCTTCGCGCCGGCAGGTAACGCCAGGCGATCGCAAAGCGTCAGTTCAGCGTGGCCTTGCGCCGCGAGGTTCAGCGCGACGCTCCCGCTGGCACAGGTTTCGCCGCCGGATTGCACCTGCCAGTTCAGCACTTCGTTGTCGGTGGCGCGGAACAGGTATTCGCTGCTGATGTGGATGCACAGCGGAGATTGTTCCAGCAGGGAGAACTGAAAATATTGCTGGGCATGTTTGGCTTCGAATAGCGAAGGGTGCGGGCGGCGATCCGGGAACACCAGCCCGTTCATGCAGAACTGGCGATCGTTAGGTTTATCGCCGAAATCTCCGCCGTAGGCCCAGCCCGTGCTGCCGTCAGCAAACGTCTTTTCGAGGGCCTGATCGGCCCAGTCCCAGATAAAACCGCCCTGTAGTCGGGGATATTCACGGAATGCCTGCCAGTAATCGGCAAAGTTGCCGAGGCTGTTGCCCATGGCGTGCGCATATTCACAGAGGATCAGCGGACGCTGTTCACCGGGCATGCCGATCCATTTTTTAATTCCCCATTTCGGCACGGCAGGAATGCGTTGATCGCGCTCGACGCGAGCGTACATCGGGCAGATGATATCGGTGGCGGTTGTATCGGCGCCGCCGCCTTCGTACTGGACCGGGCGCGAAGGATCCTGACGCTTCAGCCAGTGATACAGGGCTTCATGGTTGGCGCCGCCGCCGGACTCATTGCCCAGCGACCAGATAATTATCGACGGATGATTGCGGTTGGTTTGCACCATCCGCGTCACGCGGGCGCTGAACGCCGGGAGCCATGCCGGATCGTCGGAAAGGCGGTTCATCGGCACCATACCGTGGGTTTCGATGTTGGCTTCATCGACCACGTACAGGCCATAGCGGTTGCAGAGCTCATACCAGCGCGACGCGTTCGGATAGTGCGAGCAGCGCACGGCGTTGAAGTTATTCTGCTTCATCAGCAGAATGTCCTGCAGCATATCCTCTTCGGTCACCACCTGACCGCGCTGATGATGGTGCTCGTGGCGGTTCACTCCGCGGATCAGCAGCGGCTTACCGTTGAGCAGCAGCAGACCGTTGCCGATCTCGACCCGGCGGAAGCCAATATCCCAGGCTTCAGCTTCCAGCAGCGTATCCCCGCGCCACAACGCGACCACCGCCCGGTAGCAGTGCGGCGTTTCCGCGCTCCACTGCGCGGGCCGCTCCACCGGCAGGGTGATGCTGGCGCGTTCGGCGTAGTTGCCGCGCTCATCGATCGCCGGCGAGCCTGGGCGCTGACGCTGGCGGGCTATCTCCCGCTCGCCGTCCCACAGGCTGACTTCGGCCGTCAGCTCAGCCAGGCCGTCGGCGGGGGCGGCAAGGGTCAGGTTAACCTGGAGCTCACCATCGCGATACAGCGTGTCCAGCTGCGGGGTGAGCTGGACATCGCTCAGGTGTTGCGCCGGTTTATTCAGCAGCCACACCGAGCGGAAAATACCGCTCATGCGCCACATATCCTGGTCCTCAAGCCAGCTGCCCGCGCTCCAGCGCATGACCATCACGCACAGGCGGTTGTCGCCAGCCCGCAGGTGCGGAGTGAGATCGAATGCGGCGGGCAGACGGCTATCCTGGGAGTAACCCACCCATACGCCGTTGCACCACAGGTGGAAGGCGGAATTGACGCCGTCGAAAATAATCCGCGTCTGGCCTTCGGTTAGCCAGCAGCGATCGACGGAAAAGTTCAGCGAGTAGCAGCCGGTCGGGTTCTCTTCCGGCACCCGCGGCGGCGTGGTTTCGATCGGATAACGGACGTTGGTGTAAATCGGGGCGTCGTAGCCCTCCATCTGCCAGTTCGAGGGAACGGGCGTGCCGCGGCTGTCGGCAAGATCGTGGTCGAGCCAGCGGGCGTCTACCGCGAACGGACTGTGGGCATACGAGAACTGCCATTGCCCGTCCAGCGCGCGGCGCCGGTCGGAGGCGCGGTTATCCCGGGCATCGGCCAGCTTGCGCCAGCTGGCAAACGTCGGGTGCGCAGCCAGGCGATTGACGTGGGTAATGCTCTGATTTTGCCAGTCTTCGCGGGCCAGGACGTCGTGAAACGTTAACGCGCGGGCTGAGGATGAGTGAGATTGTTGCATTCGCATACCTGACGGATAAGTGAGAGAAATGTCATTCGCTAGACAAGAATGATTTCGTTATCAGATATTTTTATCCGTCCCGCAATATCGGTGAAAATGAAACCGACCCACGATCACGAAACGCCGCAATCCGAGCAGATTTTTGTCGTGAATTAGACATAAAATGTTAGCGAACGACATTTAACGGCCAGGGCTCAGTTTTAGCCGACAGGAGATAAGCATGCAGCGCCATTCGGCAACATTAGATGATGTGGCCCGTGAGGCCGGGGTTTCTCAGCAGACGGTTTCCCGGGTGCTTAATCGTCCTGAGGTGGTGTCGGCGCGAACCCGTGAGAAAGTGATTCGCGCCATGCAGGCGCTGCATTATGTCCCCAACCGCTCGGCGCAGCTGCTGGCGGGCAAAGCGGCGCCCTCGATAGGGCTGATTACCGCCTCGTTGACGCTGCATGCGCCTTCGCAAATCGCCGCGGCGGTGAAAAGTCATGCCGCTCGCCATCAGCTGGAAGTGTCTATCGCGATGCCGGAGCGTACCGACTACGCCGCCTTGCAGGCGCGGCTGGATGAGTTTCGCGCTCAGCATATTCGTGGCGCGATTGTTGGCCTGCCGCTGGAGAGCGACATCGCGGAACGCCTGGTCAGGGAAAACCCCGATATCGCCTGTCTGTTTCTTGATGTTTCGCCGGAGACGGATGTCTCCTGCGTCCGGTTCGACCATCGCGACGGCTGCGGGGCCTGCGTGCGGCATCTTTGGCAACTGGGACACCGGGAGTTTGGCCTGCTGGCCGGCCCGGAAAGCTCCGTTTCCGCCCGCATGCGGCTGGGTAGCTGGCGAGAGGCGCTGCACAGCCTGGGGGTCAGTAATGGGGTGACGGTTTTTGGCGACTGGAGCGCCGCCAGCGGCTGGCGTAAAACCTTCGAGCTGCTGCATCTCCAGCCGCGGATCAGCGCCATCGTAGTGGCTAACGACCAGATGGCCTTAGGGGTACTCAGCGCCCTGGCGCAGCTCAACCGCAGCGGCAGCCGCGCGATCTCGGTGACCGGCTACGACGATACGGCGGATAGCCTCTACTTCCAGCCCCCGTTGACCACCGTTGCGCAAAACTTCGATCTGCTGGGCAAAAGGGCGGTGGAACGGCTGGCTCAGCAGATGGCGGCGCCGCAGGTACGTATCCGCGAACTGTTGCCCACCGAACTGATCGTCCGTCAGTCAACCTGGCCGCATGAGGGCGAAGACACCCGTGGCCCCTTGATTGCCGAGCTAAAAGCGCTGGTCGATAAGCTGTAAGCCGGTTTCGGTTTAGCTTTCATTGAAGAAGAGTGTGCTAGCGTAGGGAAAGACGTAGAGGAGGCTGGAAGCCGTCTTTATGTACAATGCAAAACACAATCTATCCATGCAAGCATTTGTTCACCGCCAGCTATCTGGCGGTTTTTTTTTGCCTGCGGTGCGCAAAAAAATCGAAAATTTATTTAATTCTTTAGTATGGGGGGATTTTAACCTTTATTAAGAATAAACGATCTGTTTTTAGCGCTTATGGTGTCGCCGTCCTCGGGGGTTATCGTTTATTAACCAGCATAATATACTGGAAGACCTTCAGGGGAGGGAGTCCTGTTCCGGCTATGCTGAAAGCGACAATGCGGGAGTCAAAGGTAACGTGATAATGCGGCTGGAAGGTAGAGAGAGTCTGGATAAAGTGAACTGGCAAGCTGTGGCAGATCTCATCGCCGCCGCGGGCCTCAATCAACGTGAGATTGGCCTGGTTGAGCAAGCTTTTCGTCATAGCGCCTTCTGTTGGTTTGGCTATGAAAAAGATCGGCTGATTGCGGTCGCCCGGGCCATCAGCGATCTTACCTGGTGCAGCTACCTCGCCGATGTTGCAGTGCTCCCACATCAGCAGGGTAAGGGCTATGGCCAGCAGCTGATGCAGGCGGTACAGAATGAACTGCTGCCGTTTGGCAAAATTTTTATCTATGCGGTTGCGGATAAAATGGATTTTTACCGTCGGTTTGGTTTTGAAACGTTGGCGACCGGAATGGTTTGCGCCAGCGATGAAAGCTTATTACGCATGCGAGAACAGGGGTATATCCGTTAATCTGGCGCGAGAAAACGCCATCCCTTCGTGCCGGAGCTCAGCGCCGCCAGAACTCTCTTTTGTCAGGAGAGGCGCGCATCCCTCTTTAGCCGCCATATGCAGCGCCGGCGACTGTCAGAGGCACTACGCAGGAACAACGCCTTGCATTGCCAAACGTCGTCCACTGGCCATAATTACAGTCTATTTATAGTAGCGGCTATGGCCAAAAAGTGTGATCTTGATCAACATGAGCGGCGCCATCTTTATGAAATATGAACATGCGAAATGAATATTAATATATTGGTGGTGTTTTTATGGCAATTAAGGATTTTTTTATCCGGACAGATCCGGCAAGGAGACGTTACGGCGTTGCATTATTTGTAGGGGCCATTGCCGGAATTATGTCGGCATTTGTGAAGTGGGGGGCTGAAGTACCTTTACCGCCGCGCACATTTTCAGGCGGCAGGGATGAGTTCAATCCGCCATATCTTTTTTTACGCGACTATCTTGGGATCGATCCAACCCATACCGTATATACTTTTTCAGAGCACGTCATTAATCCGGTGATGGTCACTCATATCATATTCTCACTGGTGTTTGCGATTGGCTATTGCGTCGTCGCGGAGGTTTTTCCGAAAGTAAAATTATGGCAGGGAGTATGGGCGGGGATCGTGGCGACAATTGCCGTCCACTGGATTTCATTTCCTTTGCTGGGTCTCACGCCCTCATTATTTCATATTCCGGCCGATGAATATATTTCTGAGCTGGTCGGGCATATATTCTGGTTCTGGGCAATTGAGATGATCCGTCGCGACCTCAGAAACCGGCTGACGCGGCAACCTGATGCCGAAATCCCTCTTAGTTCTCCGTTCAGATAACGTCGGGAGTGAATAAACCGCCGATCGGCGGTTTATTCATGCATCAGACGGCAGCGAACGATAGCCTAAATCGGCCAAAGACCTTTCTCGAGGGGATACCAGCGGTTGCTGGACGCTCACTTCTTTTTGCGGGAAATGACGAAATGGTCCTCATTTCGGGTTAATTTTGAGCCGTTCGTGCAGTATTCAATCGCAAAGTTGAAAAACTCGTCGGAGTCGAGTTCGAAAGCCAGCTCGACTTTATTGGCTTCGCCGGAGTCAAGAAGCTGTTTAGCTTGCGCTAAGTTGTTAGCTTTTATTGTACCCATCACGATATCTCCTGACAGAATGATGTGGTTGTGAGTGACCGAACACAGAATATCTACCGACATATGTCAACAGCATGACAAACTAAAAAAAGGGCGGATTAACGCGGTTCCGTCATTGCGCGGGCAAACCGCGGGCATGCTCAAAGCGGTATTTGATGATTTCCAGGCGCAGCTGGCCGCCACCTCAGCGATAAGGCGTGGCGGCCGGGGGGTGGACGCTTGTCAGCATATGCATTCAGCTGACGGCCAGGCGCAGGCCTAAAGACTCAGGATAAGGGTTAAGATAGTTTTGCGTTTGCAGGTAGCGATCCGGGTGTTCAGCCAGATAGTGTTTCAGCAGCGTGAGGGGGGCGAGTATCGGCAGCAGGCCGGCGCGATAGTGCAGAATAACGTCGCGAAGCTCGCCGCGCTGACGGGGGGTCAGCTGGTGGCGGAAGTAGCCCTGAATGTGCATCAGCACGTTGGTATGATTTTTCCGCGAGGCGGGTTGCTTCAGAATGGCCATCAGTTTTTCGCGGTAAGCCACGAAGAAAGCCTCAAGGTCTTGCCATTTGTGCAGCGAAGCCACGAACGGGCCGATTTCCCGATAGCCCGCCTGGTGGTGCGCCAGCAGTTGCAGTTTGTACTGGCTGTGGAAATTCAGCAGCGCGCGGCGGGTGAGACCTTGCGCCCGCACGGTGTTCAGGGCGTGCAGGGCGAAGACGCGCTCGATAAAGCTTTCCCGCAGCAGCGGATCGTGCAGACGACCATCCTCTTCAACGGGCAACCAGGGATATTTTTCCAGCAACGCCCGCGTAAAGAGGCCACTTCCTTCTTTGTGCCCGCGGTTACCGTTTTCATCGTACAGCCGCACCCGTTCCATACCGCAGCTCGGTGATTTGGCGCAGACGATAAAACCTGACAGATTGCTCAACCCGGGGAGAGACGACGCGGTGAATTCGGTCATTTTTTCCGTTATATCGTCGTGCGGCATCTGGCTAAAGCGCAGCCGGGTATGGCCATCGGTGGTCTGAACCAGGCGCAGGGCCGGGCGGGGAACGGGCAGGCCGATGGCCATCTCCGGGCAGACGGGCTTAAAGGTCACCCACTGCGCCAGCGCATCCATGACGAAGCCCATGCGTTTATGCCCGCCGTCAAAGCGCACTGCCGAACCGGTTAAACATCCACTGATCCCGATCGTTGGTTGAGTCTTCATGATGCGAGCCTCTTTGCTGTTAAGAAGAATACGACCTGCCGCCGCCAGGCGCAGATCGAGGTGGTATCTTCGTCTAATTAAAACTTACACAAGTATTGAAGTTTGTCCATGTATGGGCGAGTATGTTTTTTATTAGTGCTGTGATTCAGCAGGTTACGTTTTTTGTTCTGTACAGACTATTTTGTGTTTTTTGCAAGGGGATGAAAAAGCGGCCGCCAAAACATTAGCGGCTGGCGGCCCGGTGGGGACATTGACGGGGTTATAAAGTGATGACCTCGAGGGAAACAACCTGCTGCTGCCAACGTGCGATCTGCTTTTTGCGCGCGACGGTGAGTTTGCCGCTGCTGACCAGCAGCCAGTTGCGATCCGGGAAGATTTCCGGCGCCAGGGTGGCGGGCGGCATCGCAAGGACGTCGATACGATGCCCCTGACCGGTGCGCTTGAGCGCTTCAAGCCAGATTTCACAAGGGTCGCTGAGGTGCCAGCCCGTAAGCAGAGAGTTATCGCCCGGCGCTTTTTTATCGCCTTCAAGGCAAAATGCGGTATAGGCGATGATAACGCCGTCGAGAATTTCACGCAGGGTCATCATTGCCGGAATATTTGCCGACACCTGGCTGCGCAGCGGGCGCAACACCTCCGTAACCAGTTCAGCACGAGGATATTCGCGGCCGGAGTCGTAAATCAGCTGGCGCAGGGCGGTGATTTTTCCCTCTTTCAGCCGCTGGAGCATGTTCTCCTGCAGGGTGAACCAGTTGTCGTTGCGACGCGCGCCGGGGCGAGCCAGCAGGGTCTTAACCTGGCTGATGGCGACCCCTTTTTTCACCCAGTCGAGAATTTTGAGCGCCTGTTGCACATCGTCGTCACTGTACAGGCGGTGCCCGCCATCGGTACGCTTCGGTTGGAGCAGGCCGTAACGCCGCTGCCAGGCGCGAAGCGTGGTCGCGTTTATCCCGCACAGCCGGGAAAATTCACCGATGGAGTAAGACATGGGGTACACCTGATGACAAAAGAGATACCCAATATACTACGAATAATTGTGGGTTGAATGAAGTGCTGGATCGCTGCACGACACGTTATTCCCTGCTGCGCAGATAGAAGGAGTTTTCATGAAAGTATGGCCCGTGGTAACCGGTGTGGCCGTCGCGTTGGCCCTGGTTGCCTGTAAGTCCCCCATGCCGCCGAAGGGCGTGCAGCCGATCGCAGGCTTTGATGGCCGCCGCTATCTGGGCAAATGGTACGAAATCGCCCGCCTGGAAAACCGCTTCGAACGCGGGCTTGAGCAGGTGACCGCCACCTACAGCACGCGTAGCGACGGGGGCATCGGGGTACTCAATCGTGGTTATGATCCGCTGAAAAATCAGTGGCAAGAGAGCCTGGGGAAAGCGTACTTCACCGGCGCGCCCAGCATCGCGGCGCTGAAGGTCTCGTTCTTTGGCCCATTTTATGGTGGCTATAACGTGATCAAGCTTGATGAGGACTATCAGTACGCGCTGGTCAGCGGCCCTGACCGCGACTATCTATGGCTCCTCGCGCGTACGCCCACCATTCCAGAAACGGTGAAACAGGATTACCTTCAAGCCGCCCGCGCGCTGGGCTTCCGGGTCGATCGGCTGGTGTGGATAAAACAGTAACATCCTGCCGGGGAGGTCCAGGCGCTGGCAACCCGGTTACCGAATACCCGCTGCCCGGCCATTCCAACGTTCAGGGGGCGATAAATGAAGCGCTTCCTGCAACCTCACACCAGCGACATCGCCGCGGCAATTTCCCTCACTCCGCCGCCAACCACATATCCGCCTCTTCGAACATCTCCTGGACCGTGCGGCTGATCTGTTCTTTTTCGTGCTTGCTGGCATCCGTATTGATGGCGGGGAGGGTCATCATGGGTTTCACGCGCACATCGGCATCAGGAAAGATCCGCTGAATGCGTTTTGTTAATTCCGCCGCAATCGTCTCTTTCGCCCCGGTCAGCCCCTCAAAATTGCGCTTGTCATAAATCAGTTCTACAAACATCCGTCATCTCCTTAAGATAATCGCTGGAGGTACTTATACTGTATCCATGTACAGTGTCAAGCGATGTCCTGAGTGTGTGCATAGATGGGATGCTGTGATGAGTGTGTTTGATGATATCTGGAGATACAGTCAGCGTAGAAGGGAATACATCAGCACAGGTAAGAAGGATAGAATTTATCTATGTGGGGTGGTCAAGGTCACCCGGTCAGGAGGGCGGCGTTAAAGCATGAATGCAATCATGAACAATTATTGTCAGATTTATGGTAATTTAGCTTACATAAAACGGCTATCAATAGTGATAGCCGTTTTACTGATTTAAACTTGTCTCATGTAAACATCTGTGACGCGCAAATCGAAATTATATGACATCTGTGAAATATCTATCAGGATGAATGCATGAGTGGCCCAATCTGGTGCTCTGTCAACACTCGGCGATTGAGCATTGTCTCCTTGCATCTGACCGGGAATGATAACTGATTTTAGTATTGAATCGCTGCCGGTAAAATTATGAGAATAGGTGTGCCCATCTTGCTGCAGCACTATCCTCGGTTCTTTATCCTGGGATGGACCATATTCAATAAGTTTTGCCCAGACGACTTTTACCTGACACTTTTGGCCCGTGCCTGCATAGGTATTGGCTTTAATATGGTGTATTACGCTGCCATAGCTTTTCAATTTTATCGTTCCAACAATTGCCTGGAATACCCCTTCTCCTGCAACGCTATTTCGGCCTATAGATATGTAGCTATTATTCCTTATAATGCTAAAGTTGGTGCTGGCATCCGTACCCCAACCATACCTTGATTTTCTAACGGTGTTAGCGCCCCCTGGAGGTAATATCCAGACCTCTTCTGTCCAGTAATATCATTAACACCATCACCTTTAGCACCGAACATATAAGGCGAAATAGTACCTGATCTTTCCAGAGAACGTATCCATATCCAATTTATTGCCGGGCGGATAGCGATAGCTCCATCATCTGCTATAGTGGAATCCTGTTGAGCTATAAATAACCCACCACCTTGTGCGGGAAGCTGACCTGAATAGTAAGACGTTACATAAATAACATCACCAGTAGAGCCTGGAGTGATGGTTCGAAGTGTTGTAATATCGGAGCAGATATCCAAGTGGCACCTCCATTATTTGATTGTCAGTAAATAGTACTTGTTGATTTGTTTGAGTTTTACGATCTTCGATTATTTAAATGTTACGTGAGTTGCAAGTGCTGAGTGATTGTTTACCTTTAAATTTCTTTTTCATCTGGTCGCCGTCATCCCATCTAAAAATCACTAAGATACGATGCGCCGGTTAATGTTAAATAGAGAGTGGTGGGTGAAGTTGTTAAAACAATGGGTGTACTGTTATCAGGCCATGTTACGGTAAATGAATTTGAACCACTATATACAGCTTCTTCAACTGTAATTACGGGTGAAGATGTGGGGTTGAGCTTAATTAGTCTACACATCATTGCGCCAATAGATGAGGAAATGTAAAGGCGATATGAACCAGTTTTACCTGCGTAATCAGGGTAAAATGTGTGAGATGAACCGCCAGCTAATTGAATACTGTAAGATGTTACACCTGTTTGGGTTGCTTTTGGTGGTCTTTCATTATAAGCAATTCCATACGTGTTCACGCTTCCAGAAACTAAAGCTGCGTATTCCAGTGTAATTGTTGAACCGGAATTACCAGCTGAGATCTTAATGTCGTGATAACGTGCTCCGGTTGCGATATAGATTGTGCAGTAGTATTTTCCGCCTTTTCTGACCCAGCTTCCTGATGATGTGGTTACGATACCATCCGCTGCTGTACTATATATTGTCACGCCACTACTTGAGGCGATTGAGGTGGCTGTGAAAATATAAGTACGGCTTCCGGTATCTTGACGAAAAGACGTACCGAATACAGCATCACTTCCTGTAGCTGTTACGCGGCGAGATATTAAAACCTCAAATGTGCAATTAGTGAAGGTCCAGCCGCGTGGCTGGCTGTGACTTGGATGACGCCAGGACCAGCTTGCGTTCGGAATTAAGTTTTCTCTGATTGGTTGAGCTGTATGACTGGTCGCAGCAGCAGTTACCGTACCATTGATTGTACAGAATACCCCTGCGCCATTATCTGTAGGCTGAGAGCATTCTACATCAGAGATGTTGATGGTATAACCCTGATTGGCCTGAAAATTAATGGCATACAATGGATGTGCAGTTTTTGGTGAGGCTGCAAGATTAAATCGGCAGTTACTAAGCGTTACTGAAGCAATGGATGTCAACGATTGTTTTCTCAATACAATGAATGCGGAATCAATTGGTGGTGTCGAGGATCCAAAATCTGCCGCTGACCCTCCTACCGCAAAGACATCATTAATGATTACAGCTCCGGAACCTGTTGGGTTATTATCGAGAACAATTCCTACTTGATCAAACGAAGCGACGTTAAGAAGAACATGACCGATATAGTTTGCCGCAGCTGCATTTTTGATGGCAATTTTTTTTGCGAAAGTAAGACAATTTTGAATATGAGTACCATCATGATTTTCAAGACTGACGAAAATACTATTATCATCGATTATACAATTGGCCAGGGCTGATTTTGCACGAATAACGCCAGGAGTACTATAGCAATTTATTATTTGATTAATATCGCGTGATTCTTTTATTTTATAATCACATTCATAGGCAAAACCAACATTTTCCTTAAAAATCTGTGTTTGCCCTGTGGCTTCTATGAAGTTACGCATTCCGTAGTATACACATGAAAGGATATTGGTATTTGTTTTGCTTTTGATGGCAGTACCATAGTCAATAAGTTGCGCTTTACTGGTAGCAGACCAATTCTGTAAAGGAGCACCTAATACTATGCCATCAAATGTAACCTGATTTTCACAATTAAACCAGGTCGTGTCAGTTGGCCCGTACCACAGAAATGCTGAGTCTTTCGGGTATGCAGGATCTATTGGAATCACAGGGCCATAACTGGTAGAACCATGTTGGAAATGTCCTGTGCGGTCGCCTAAGAAAGTTATGTTGTCTGGTACTGAATGGGATTTATAGAGAGGGTATCGTCCTCCCGATGCTAGTTTTATTACATTGCAATTATGAGTTGAACAATATGAAATTGCGAGATCTAGTGCATCATCAACATTGTTTTCTGTTTCACTCATGAAGTTTTCGATTGATGTAAAATAAATATTTTCCATTGCGTGACCTTTTTATTGGGAGGTTTCGGAATGTTTTGAAAACAATGACCTGACAAAATCTCGTTATCTTAAAATTAAAATAGAGGCCAATTTTATATGTTAAGAGTAAAAACGGGTGTTTATTCACATCCAGAACACATACTTAGCTATCCTTCCAGGTATACTGCGTATCAATATAGTGTCAAGGTCGTTTTACGAAATTGATGAAGATTTACTTTCGACGAAATGATATTGCAGGTAGAAACCTAATGTGAGTAAACGTGGGATGATGGTTGGCAATTATGCTGTATCAAGAAGATATGGATGGGTCTTGAGTTGAGATACCTCAAGTTGTCGAGCGTGGTTGCCGTATGCAGGAGAGCGGTGCAACCAGGCAGTAAGTAGCAGATGTGACAGGGTTGGAGGAAGGTTATTTATAAATATTTCCATGCAGGGTAAGGAGGCTCACCTGTGAGTTGTGTGCAGGAGCTGGCAGATGAGCAAGTTGATATCGGGCAGCGCAACAGCCACAAAACGGTGCCCTCGCACTGCTGGCTAAACCACTTATTTAGTTAAGTCTTGAAATGACTTTTGGGCCCGTCTCAGGCAATGCAGCGGCATGTTAAGCCAGTGTTATATATTAGTTGAGTGTGATATTTTTAATGGCGAGATGGTGACCGGCAACTATACTGAAATTAGATCGTATTAATACTGGTTAAAGCTAATTTAAAATAAGGTGCCATCGATATGTCATTACAGTCTACTACTATCCCTGGGAATTCAGAAAACAGTGTTTTTGATAATATCGAAAGTTTTGTGACTCCAGAAAAATTTGGTGCTGTGGGAGATGGTGTCGTAGATGATAGTTCTGCTTTTACATCTGCTTGTGCCACAGGTAAAAACATCATATGCAATTCTCAGGGGAAATATCTATTGAATAGTCAGGTAGTATTTCCAATTGGTAAAACAAAACAGATTATAGATGGTAATGGTTGCGTCATTATTTGGAATGGCGGGAATGAACAACCATTTAATCAGAGAGGAGAGGGCAATGCTCTGATAGGTTATACAAAATATAAGTCTTATCAGAATATGAAAATTATGGGTCCGGTGAAAACGACTTCCAGATTTTCATCCTTCTCTAATTGTCATGCTATAAATTTTTCGGATGGATATGTAAGGAATATTAAATTCGATGGATGGACCAACTGTTTGAGAGCTTTCGGTAATACGATGTCCACAGAAATAATTGCGGACAATGTTAGAAATGCTATTTGGTCAGAACGTAATAATAACAACCATATATCTAATGTGAAAGGAGGATGGATCGCTGGAGATGTATTAGTATTTTATAGTCAATTTTCTTCCGCGCATAATATAAATGTGGAATATGCAGGGATTATACCTGAAAATTCAGAGGAAACTGGTGGCCCGAGGTCCGGGTGGGGGTGTCTTGTTAGCACAGGGCAAGATGGTTATGCTGATGAGACAAAGTATATCAATATTTCTGACGTGATTTGTAAATACCACGGTGGTGGGGGAATCATTATAGGGGGGGAGTTCATTAATGTTCAAGGAGTTATTAATGTCGGTGATGCTTATCAACCAAGCTTTGCAAATAGACAGTGGGCTGTATGGGTTAGTGGAACTGATAATAATATAGGAGATATCCATATTGGTCAGACACAAGGTGCATGCCTGGTTCAATCTGGTTCCACCCGTTGCAGTATTGGCAGAGTTTTTGTTAGTAAACCTCTTGTTGGCATCCGGCCCTTTATATTATCCGCATATGATGATGCCGGCGCAGGGACGAAGATTGCTGAATGCCGCATTGAAGGTATTTTTATGGAAGGGCATCTTACAACAGACAATGCGATTGTTCTTTCAACAGATGGGCTTTTGATTGGTGAGATTTTTATTAGAAGTAATGGTAATCAAGGTAGTTTAAGAACTCTGTTGATAAGGGGTGGGGCAAATGTTGGGGTCTTTCGCTCTTACAATATTTCTATGTCAGCAGGTACAGCCAATGTGGTGGAACTACAGTCTAAGGATGATCGGCATCCTATAATAGGCGTAACTGAAGTACATGGGCATTTTGGTGTCTGTATCTATATAACTTCCGGTTGCATTCCTTTATTAGGCGATATCAGACTACGCATGGTAAGAAATGGAGGTCTTTCCCCAATAGTTATTGAAAACGATGGCTCAGGAAATTTTTTCTTTGGGAATGTAACAATTAATGGGGCGTTAGGGGCTCCTCCTAAGATGAATGGGACGCTGTCTTGCGCGGGATTTTATAGTCCCGCAGAGTGGCGAAAAAAAGATCCAGCACTGCCAGGTATTGTTCGGTATCCTGATCTGATAGCACACACTCTAACCTGACAATGTTTGCATATTCTCAATTGGCCGCAGATGTTATCGGAGGAGGGTATTATAAATATCTCCCATTTGGATAAGGATGTTCAGCCATGCGTCATACGCAAAAATAGCCGGGTGGGGAAGTCGCTATGGCGGTGGCATCATAGGCAGATAGTTTTTCCTCAAAAAAGCATTAGTCAGTTAGTTAGGTATAACAATCAATTCAGGATGTACATTACTTAATACATCGAAAGTTACATATGAAACCCACCCGGCAACTTTTGCATGCGGTTGCCGAGAGGGTTACTAAGCAGCAATTTTACTCATTCAGAAAGTCAGTAGATACTATTCGACAACTTATAAATAAATTACAGAGTTTTTTAAGGTGTAGGCATAACTTTGTCTTGCATTAAAATAAAATAGATAAGGTTTAGGTTAATATAAATGTTTGTTTCGGCGGAAATATAACAACGCCTGAGATTGTTTCTACCGTGCGTTTCCAGTCATTTCCGGAGTAACCCTCCATAGTAAGTGAGCCGGATATTCTTGGATTTGCTACTGAGGGGCCAGATAACGTCACATTACCCCATTGATGATTTGCGGAACCTGTACCATTTATAATAATTGGTGGTTTTGTTCCTTGCTTATTTGCCAGGGATATGCGATCGAGTTTTGGTACTATATCATTTGCAATAGTAATAGCTGTACCAAATACTCTTTCAATATATATATTTTGCACTCTAGCCGGAGCCAAAAAATGGATGATATTGCTGGTCACGGCGGATGTGGTGGAAATTAATGAAATGTTATTGATTGTTGCGGCTTTTGCAATAGTTACAGAGTCACCACCTTCTTGATTATTCATCTGGGCTACGTAAATTGAATCAATGACAACCCCCGCGGTATTTACATAAATGTCATTGTTTATTGCACTCTCACCAAAAAGATTTAAATTTCCAACATATCCTCGACTGATTTTAGTGTCTGTCGAATCACCGATTGAGAAAAATGGATGCTGGCTTATATTATACTTGCTTCTTGCAGAGAATGAACTGATATAAAAGTCTGAGCATCCTGGATTGATGCCCAGTCCGGTAAATATGTTTTCGCATTTGATATCACCAATCAGAGCATTTGTGACATTTAACCATACAGCAGCTGAACTTAGTTCTGCTTTGAAGTTTTCGGGGTAGTAGCTACCCAAATTAATCCCACCAGAAATCGTTACTTCTGAAGCGTTTATGTTTAGCGCCCCAGATCCATAAAACTCCCCAGCAATATTGTTAATTACAACAGATGAAGCTGGAACCTCATCTGCACCTGCTGAAATCGCCACGCCGCGCGTGGCATTACTTCCGTCCTTGTTATTCGCTGTAATGCATCCAGCATACTTATAATAAAACCCATCGACATATATATCACTTCCTTTAAGGATAAGCCCGTCACCGGAACACCAGTTTACAGAAGCATTAAATAATTTGTTATTTCCTCTGGATGCATCTTTTGGGTACGGGTAGCATGAATACAATGCATTGCGTAATTCATCTCCATATATGTCTTTAGTTAGGGTCTCTCCATATGCCCGTATAACATTGCATAACCCTAGACCATTAATGTTGTAAGCCTTTCCAAATCCATAGGATATTCCATGAGCCCCATTGACAGCATTATAAGAAGAGTCTTTGTTGGCAAATCCTTCAATAGAAAGATCGAAGAAATTCCATCCATAGACAATAGCACTTAAAGAAGTGTTTGTGCCGTTCGTATATTGATTGAAAGGGCTATATGCACCTGTTGTTTTTAACTTTGCGTCATTGCCATAAATAGACCTACGCTCTCCTGCCTCATAGTTTGTAATAAAAGGCAGTGCACAAGGTGATGTTAAAAGATATGTTTTTCCCGGAGTCAAATACAAATTCTTGCCAGTATTAGCAGCCTGACTAAATGCACTACTATCGTCATCCAAACCGTTTCCTTTGGCTCCATACCATTCAGGCCTAACAATATTAATACTTTGTTGAACATTCCCACCCTGTTCCAGAGCAACTAACGATGCCCCCTTACCAGAAGCGTTAGAGGACAGATCGTCGCGCAGGTTATCGTCAGTAGCTAAAGATGCCATAAATCATTCTCCTATGATGTTCTGTAATTTTAGTTATACTGTATATATAAACAGTGTCAAGGTAAAAGGATCATATTGCGACAATCAGACATACGGGCACCTTGCTACGTGCAGGTTAACGTGCTCCCGGATACCCCGGAATTGTTGGCAGTAGAAAATTTTCAATGCAGACCTTGAAAATTTTCGCGAAGGTATTATTTTATTTTACGGACAAGCAATGCTTGCCTCTATGTTGAGCTTTTGAATTGAAATTCAGGAGGTTAATTATGGCACTCAGAACCTTGTCAGCACTCCCTGTATTTGCTGATTCAATTTTTTCAGACCGCTTTAATCGTATCGACAGGTTGTTTAGTCAGTTAACGGGTGATTCGCCAGTTGGGACTCTTCCTGCTTATGACCTGAAAAGAGTGGACGAGAGCAACTATCTTTTGAGTGTAAGTGTGGCTGGCTGGAAAGATGATGAGCTCGAAATAGAGACCGTCGGTGGTAACCTGCATATATCGGGTAAACGTTCTGAGAATGAGTCGCAGAATAACCAGGACTGGATATATAAAGGAATACACCGTGCGGATTTTAATCTGAGCTTCTCACTGCCTGAGCACGCTAAAATCAAAAGCGCGAAGCTGGAGAATGGACTCTTACAAATCTCGATTCATCAGGAGATACCGGAGAGCGAAAAACCACATAAAATCGCCATTGAAAATAATCACAGAGTGATAGAGCATAAAGTTTGAGCTATACGCTGTGAGTTGATCTGCACCAGGCCCGCCTTTGCGGGCCTTTTTCGTAGAGGGCTCATGACCTGACTGGCGACATATAACTGTAAGTACCCCGCAAAAACGCAGCATTCATTTTTAGTGATTTTTCGGGATATTGTTTATGTCCCTGAGAAGGAGCAGAAGATCTTCGTTGAAATCGGGACGGCAGGCCGAACGGTGGGCTATTGTATCTACACGCGAGACATAACGGCACGATCAGGAAGCCAAAAGCAGAACGCCCCCTGGTGCAATCAGCAGCAGGGGGCGCTTACGGGTGGGGATTATCGTCGTTCATCAGTCATCCCATTTATGGCTTAGATACGCGGCAAGAAAACCAAAGAACAGAATAGTTCCCAGTACTGCCATGAATACATGCATATTTCCCAGCATGATTAACCTCCATGAGTTTTTTGGTGTGCGCTAAGTCGTCCTTATTGAACAGGGTTTACGGTTGTTGAATGAATCATAACCAGGTCAATCTAAACAATTAATTAACAAGGTAAACTTTTTCATCTGTAAATAAAGAATCGCCAGGGACCGTACGGCAAGCGACGGGCATGGTGCGGCCAGACGACCAGAATCGCGGCATGGGTTTTTCGGCCAGCAACGCTACCGCGCGGTTGGCGATGTTTTTTCAACCGCGGTGCTGGAAAACTGCTTCCGGTACTGCGACGGGCTGAGGGCGAACTGCTGGCGAAAGTGGTGCCGCAGGGTGCTGGCATCGGCAAAACCGCTGAGTTCGGCGATTTTCTCCACGCTGATGCGGCTGTGGGTAAGATGCTGTCTCGCGCGCTGCAGGCGTTCATCCAGTAGCCAGCGGGCAGGGGTTTTGCCGGTGGCGGCCTGAAAGCGGCGTAAAAAGGTGCGCGGACTCATTCCCGCCCGCTGGGCCAGAGACGCCACGGTATGGCTGGCGGCAAGGTGCTGGTGCAGAAAATCGAACACCAGCCCCAGCCGCTGGCTTTCCCGCGCCTGAGCGACGGGGCGGACAACCTGCTGCGCCTGCGCGCCATCGCGGTGGGGGGAAACCACCAGGCGTCTGGCTACCGTATTCGCGGCCTCAATGCCATAATCTTCGCGTACCAGATGCAGGCATAAATCGATCCCGGCGGCGCTGCCTGCGGAGGTCATCACTCCGTCTGCGCCGACATACAGTACATCGGCGACCACCTCGACCCCTGGAAAGCGCTGGCGCAGCTGGTCGGTATAGCGCCAGTGGGTTGTCGCCCGGCGGCCATTGAGTAACCCCGCCGCCGCCAACACAAATACGCCGGAGCAGATGGAAATAATCCGGCAGCCGCGGGCATGGGCCGCGATTAACGCGGCGCACAGGGCGGGGGGAACCGGGGAGTCAATCCCGCGCCAGCCGGGCACCACAATGGTGTCTGCTTCACTAAGCAAATCCATACCGCCATCGGTCACCAGGCGGATCCCGCCGGTGGCCCGCAGCTCGCCCCCATCCACCGCGGCTACCGCGAACCGATACCAGCGCTCGCCCATCTCCGGGCGGGTCAGGCCGAAGACCTCCACCGCAATACCAAACTCAAAGGTACATAAGCCGTCATAGGCCAGGGCAACGACGCGGTGGCCTTTTTGTGACACCGTCACGGAGTGGTTTGTCAGGATTTCAGCGTTTTCTGTCATGGTTGTCGGCAGATGAGAGGTCAGCGGATTCAGTAAATTAGTGGTACCACAGACAAGGAGAATACGCCATGAGTGTTGTAACCGCATTTGCCCCCGCCGCTGCAAATCAAGCCGCCGCCTGGTTTCGGCAAAAACTGAGTTTTGAAACCGACTGCGCGGATGTCTATAGCGCAATGCGCGACGGCGAGGTCGATTTTGTTCTGCTGCACGTTGTCGGTAGCGCGGAAACCTTTGCCCGACGCCATCTCCCCGGGGCGCTGCATCTGCCCCATCGCCAGATCGATGCCGCCAGAATGGCGCACTGGCCGCAAGAAACGCTGTTCGTGGTTTACTGCGCGGGGCCGCATTGCAACGGCGCGGACATCGCCGCTTTAAAACTGGCCGGGCTGGGGAGACCGGTGAAAATGATGCTGGGCGGTCTGACCGGCTGGCAGGATGAGGGGCTGCCGTTCGCCGAATAAGCCAACAAGCGATCGGTTTGCCGCGGGCGAGCCGATCGCTACATGAATTTATTTCACATCCCATGAATTATTCTCGTTTGCTGACCGCGCCGCCGCATGCCAGTATCTGGACATATAGACATCCAGAAGTCCAAGCATTCAAATAATGAACTATCACGGTAGGCAACTAACCCTGCTTCCCGCTAAGGAGACCCCATGCAACGTCAACAGGCCCCGTTCCGCGCGGATATCGTCGGCAGTTTTTTACGTCCGGATGCGATCAAACTCGCGCGCCAGCAGCTGGCCGAAGGCGCCATCGATGCGCAGCAGCTGCGGCAGATCGAAAATGAGGCGATCCGCCAGTTGGTACAGCAGCAGTGCGACTGCGGCCTGCACGTGGTCACCGATGGCGAGTTTCGCCGCGCGTGGTGGCACTTTGATTTCTTTGATGGTTTACAGGGCGTAGAGCGCTACGATTCCGATAAAGGCATCCAGTTCAACGGCGTGCAGACGAAAGCCCACGGCATTCGCGTCACCGGGAGGCTGGCCTTTGGCGATCACCCGATGCTGGAAGATTTCCGCTACCTGAAAAGCATCAGCGGCGACGCCCAGCCGAAAATGACCATCCCGAGCCCAAGCGTGCTGCACTTCCGCGGCGGGCGCAAAGATATTGACGCCACGGTTTACCCGGATCTGACGGACTATTTCGACGATCTGGCGACCACCTGGCGCGATGCGATCCGCGCCTTCTACGATGCCGGTTGCCGCTACCTGCAACTGGACGATACCGTCTGGGCCTATCTGTGTTCCGATGAGCAGCGCCAGCAGGTACGCGAACGCGGCGACGACCCGGACGAGCTGGCGCGGACCTATGCCCGGGTGCTGAATAAGGCTCTGGAAGGGAAGCCGGATGATTTAACCATCGGCCTGCACGTCTGTCGCGGTAACTTCCGCTCCACCTGGATCTCGGAAGGGGGTTACGAGCCGGTGGCGGAAGTCTTGTTCGGCGGCGTTAACGTCGATGCCTTCTTCCTGGAATATGATAACGACCGCTCCGGCGACTTCGCGCCGCTGCGCTTTATCCGCCCGGGCAAGCAGCAGGTGGTGCTGGGACTGATCACCACCAAAAACGGCGAACTGGAAAACCCGCAGGGGGTGAAAGCGCGTCTGCAGGAGGCGGCGCAATATGTCTCGCTGCAGCAGATCTGCCTCAGCCCGCAGTGCGGCTTTGCCTCGACGGAAGAAGGTAACGCCCTGACCGAAGCCCAGCAGTGGGATAAAGTCCGCCTGGTCACCGGGATCGCCGCCCAGGTCTGGTAACCGCTCTTCATAGCGCAGCGTTGCACCTTTTTGAGGCAACGCTGCCTGCCGGTATTTTCTCTCCTGCGCCACGCCGCGCCTTCCCGCCGCCAGACAACCTGGCACCGTTTTTGCCTTATCACTTCCGGCTAGTCGTTAATTCATTTTTTGTTTTTGCGATATTCAGGAGTGAATCATGCAGCGTCGAACATTATTAAAAGCTTTCGCACTCTCCGCCTCTGTCATCAGCATGGGCTACTCGTTCCAGGTTTACGCCGCCGACACCATTAAGGTCGGCATTATGCATTCGCTCTCCGGGACGATGGCGATCTCCGAAACGCCGTTGAAAGACGTTGCGCTGATGGCGATTGACGACATTAACGCCAGCGGCGGCGTGCTGGGGAAAAAACTCGAACCGGTGGTGGTCGACCCGGCGTCAAACTGGCCGCTGTTCGCGGAAAAGGCGCGTCAGCTGCTGACCCAGGACAAAGTGGCGGCGGTTTTTGGCTGCTGGACGTCGGTCTCGCGCAAGTCGGTCCTGCCGGTATTTGAAGAGCTCAACGGTCTGCTGTTCTATCCGGTGCAGTATGAAGGCGAAGAGATGTCGCCGAACGTCTTTTACACCGGCGCGGCACCCAACCAGCAGGCGATCCCGGCGGTGGAATATCTGCTGAGCGAAGATGGCGGCGGGGCGAAGCGTTTCTTCCTGCTGGGCACCGACTATGTCTATCCGCGTACCACCAATAAGATCCTGCGCGCCTTCCTGCATGCGAAAGGGATTCAGGATAAAGATATCGAAGAGGTGTACACCCCCTTCGGCTACAGCGACTACCAGACTATCGTCGCCAATATTAAGAAATTCTCGGCCGGCGGCAAAACCGCGGTGGTCTCCACCATCAACGGCGATTCCAACGTGCCGTTCTATAAAGAGCTGGCAAACCAGGGCCTGAAGGCGACCGATGTGCCGGTCGTGGCCTTCTCGGTGGGCGAAGAGGAGCTGCGCGGTATCGATACCAAACCGCTGGTAGGCAACCTTGCGGCGTGGAACTACTTTGAATCGGTTGATAACCCGACGAATAAACAGTTCGTTGCCGACTATCGCGCCTATGCCAAAGCCCATAAGCTGCCGAACGCCGACACCGTGGTGACCAACGATCCGATGGAAGCGACCTGGGTGGGGCTGCATATGTGGGCCCAGGCGGTGACCAAAGCCGGTACCACGGATGTTGATAAGGTGCGGGATGCGATGGCCGGGCAAACCTTCAACGCGCCGTCAGGTTTCACCCTGACGATGGACGCCACCAACCACCATCTGCATAAGCCGGTGATGATTGGTGAAATTGAAGGCAACGGCCAGTTTAACGTCGTCTGGCAGACCGATGAGCCGGTACGTGCCCAGCCGTGGAGTCCGTGGATCGCCGGTAACGATAAGAAGCCCGATCATCCGGTGAAAACCGCCGCCAATTAAGCGCATTTCTCCCGGGCGCGGCGTGAGCGCCTTGCCCGGGCTGCATCACCGTAGCCCCGGTCAGCACGACCGGGGATGTCCCGGATCCCCGCGCTATCTTCGTCAGCGTTAACGGGGAGATGACACACACAAGGAGAGACTCATGAGCACATGGCGCATGTTGGGTTATTACCTCGCGCTACTGGTGTTGATAGTGCCGTGGCGGGCGCAGGCAGCGGACGCGGATGATTTTGTGGCGGCCAACCGCACTCAGCAGGCGCGCCTGCTGGAGCAGTGGGCCGCCGCGCCGGACGCGCAGCGGCTGCCGCTGCTGCGGGCGCTGAAAGCGGAAACCCTGGTGGCGGACGAAGGCGGCCACGCCTTCAGCCAGCAGCAGGCGCTGGGGGCCGCCCCGGCGCCACAGGGCAGCACAAAACCGGTGCGTCTCACCAACCGCTTGCGTAATCTGGTCGCCGGCGCGCTGGCGACGCATCTGCTGGTCAGTGACAGTGTCACTGAAAGGGCGGCGGCGGCGAAAACATTGCAGCGGGAAGCCACCCCGGAAATGGACGGACTATTGCAGCAACGGCTGACGGTAGAAACCGACGAGGGGGTCAAAAGCCAGCTGGAAATTGCGCTGGCCCGTCTGCAGCTTGCCAGTCCGGACAGCGCCCGGCGGCTGGCCGCCGTTGAACGACTCGGGCACTCGGTGGACCCGGAAACCCAGGCTCTGCTGATCCCCTATACCGATCTGCACCATGAGCCCGATGCCCGGGTGCGCGAGGCGGCGGCGAAAAGTCTGAGCCAGATTAAACAGCGCCTGCTGCTTGGCGATATTCTCGGTCAGGCTTTTATGGGGCTATCGCTGGGTTCGGTGCTGCTGCTGGCGGCGCTGGGGCTGGCCATTACCTACGGGCTGCTGGGGGTGATCAATATGGCGCATGGCGAAATGCTGATGATCGGCGCCTACAGCTGCTGGCTGGTGCAGCAGGCGCTCGCCCAGCTGGCGCCGCAGTGGCTGGCTTTTTATCCGCTGATTGCGCTGCCGGTGGCATTTTTGGTTACCGGCGGTATCGGCATGGCGCTCGAGCGCACCATTATCCGCCACCTTTATGGTCGTCCGCTCGAGACCTTGCTGGCGACATGGGGCATCAGCCTGATGCTGATCCAGCTGGTGCGCATGCTGTTCGGCGCTCAGAACCTTGAAGTGGCGAACCCGGCGTGGCTCTCCGGCGGCCTGCAGGTTCTGCCGAACCTGATCCTGCCGTGGAACCGCCTGGCGGTACTGGGATTCGTGCTGCTGGTGCTGTTCTTTACCTGGCTGATTCTGAATAAAACCCGACTGGGGATGAACGTGCGGGCGGTGACGCAGAACCGGGCGATGGCGGCCTGCTGCGGCGTGCCGACCGGGCGCGTGGATATGCTGGCGTTTGGCCTCGGTTCCGGGATCGCCGGGCTGGGGGGCGTGGCGCTGTCGCAGCTTGGCAACGTCGGGCCGGAACTCGGCCAGGGCTATATTATCGACTCCTTCCTGGTGGTGGTGCTCGGCGGCGTTGGCCAGCTGGCGGGGAGCGTGGTGGCCGCCTTTGGCCTCGGCATCTTCAATAAAATCCTCGAACCGCAGCTGGGAGCGGTATTGGGCAAGATCCTGATCCTGGTGCTGATCATCCTGTTTATTCAGAAACGTCCGCAGGGCCTGTTTGCCTTAAAAGGGAGGGTTATTGACTGATGAGCCAACCAATTACCTTAACATTGGCGCGTAAGGCGCCGCGACCGCTGCAATGGCTCGGCGTACTCCTGGTGCTGGGGTTGTTAAGTATGCCGTTTCTGGCGCTGCTGCCGCAGTCGCATCCGCTGGCGGTCTCAAGCTGGCTGTTGACCCTCACCGGAAAGATCCTCTGCTATGCCATCGTGGCGGTGGCGCTGGACCTGGTCTGGGGCTACGCCGGGATGCTGTCGCTGGGCCACGGTATTTTCTTCGCCCTCGGCGGCTATGCGATGGGGATGTATCTGATGCGCCAGGCGGCGGGGGACGGCCTGCCGGCGTTTATGTCTTTTCTGTCATGGGATGCGCTGCCGTGGTTCTGGTGGGGGACGCAACATTTTGCCTGGGCGATGCTGCTGGTGGTGCTGGTGCCGGGGCTGCTGGCGCTGGTGTTCGGCTGGTTTGCCTTTCGCTCGAAAATCAAAGGGGTCTATTTCTCCATCATGACCCAGGCATTGACCTATGCCGGGATGCTGCTCTTCTTCCGTAACGAAACCGGCTTTGGCGGTAACAACGGTTTTACCGGATTCACCACGCTGCTCGGCTTTTCCATCACCGCCACCAGCACCCGCGCGGCGCTGTTTATGGCGACGGTGCTGCTGCTGTTGCTGACGTTATGGATCGGCTATCTGCTGGCGAAGAGTAAATTTGGCCGTATTTTAACCGCGGTGCGCGACGCGGAGAACCGTCTGATGTTCTGCGGTTACGACCCGCGCGGGTTCAAGCTGCTGGTGTGGACGCTGTCGGCGGTGCTGTGCGGACTGGCGGGGGCGCTGTACGTCCCGCAGGTCGGGATCATCAACCCCAGCGAGATGTCGCCGACTAACTCGATCGAAGCGGCAATCTGGGTAGCGCTCGGCGGTCGCGGCACCTTAATCGGCCCGGTGCTGGGCGCCGGTCTGGTCAACGGCGCGAAGAGCCTGTTTACCGTCGCCATGCCGGAGTACTGGCAACTGTTCCTCGGGCTGATTTTTATCATCGTCACGCTATTTTTACCGCGCGGGGTGATCGGCCTGCTGCGCAAAGGAGACCGCTGATGCAACCGGATGAAGGTTTGTTTACCCGCCAGCAGCCGACGGACCGCTTTCGCGAGCAGACCGACCCGGTGCTGCAACTGGAGAAGATCAACGTTAATTTCGACGGTTTTCAGGCGCTGACGGACCTCTCGCTGGAGATTGGTGTTGGCGAGCTGCGGTGCGTGATCGGGCCGAACGGCGCCGGGAAAACCACCCTGATGGATGTGATCACCGGCAAAACTCGCCCGCAGAGCGGCCGGGCGTTGTACGACCAGTCGATAGATTTAATCGCGCTGGACCCCATCGCCATCGCCCGCCAGGGGATCGGGCGTAAATTTCAGAAGCCGACGGTGTTTGAAGCGCTCAGCGTGGCGGAAAACCTCGAACTGGCGCTGAAAGGCGATAAATCGGTCTGGGCCAGCCTGCGGGCGCGGCTGAACGGCGAGCAGGAGGATCGCATCAGCGAAATCCTGCGCCTGCTGCGGCTGGATGCCGAACGCGCCCGGCCGGCGGGGCTGCTTTCGCACGGGCAAAAGCAGTTTCTCGAGATCGGCATGCTGCTGGTGCAGGAGCCGCATCTGCTGCTGCTGGACGAACCTGCCGCCGGGATGACCGATGCCGAAACCGAGTACACCGCCGAGCTGTTTCGTACCCTTGCCGGACAGCACTCCCTGATGGTGGTGGAACACGATATGGGCTTTGTTGAAACCATCGCCGACCGGGTGACGGTGCTGCATCAGGGGCAGGTGCTGGCGGAGGGTTCGCTGCGCGAGGTGCAGGCCAACGAGCAGGTGATTGAAGTTTATCTCGGGCGTTAAGGAGCGCGGATGCTACAGGTTAATGAGTTACATCAATATTATGGCGGCAGCCATATTCTGCGCGGGGTGAACTTTGCGGCTCGGCAGGGGGAAATTACCTGCCTGCTGGGGCGCAACGGAGTGGGGAAAACCACTTTACTGAAGTGCCTGATGGGGCTGCTGCCGGCGCGCAGCGGCGAGGTCATCTGGCAGGATAAACCGATCACCCAGCGTAAACCCCACCAGCGCGTCCAGGCCGGGATCGCCTACGTCCCGCAAGGGCGTGAGATCTTTCCCCGTCTGACGGTGGAAGAGAACCTGCTGATGGGCCTGTCGCGTTTTCCGGCCAAAGAGGCCAGCCAGGTACCGGAGGAGATTTACCAGCTATTTCCGGTACTGAAAACCATGAAGCAGCGCCGCGGCGGCGATCTCTCCGGCGGCCAGCAGCAGCAGTTGGCTATTGGCCGCGCGCTGGCCAGCCGCCCGCAGTTGCTGATTCTTGATGAGCCCACGGAAGGTATTCAGCCCTCGGTGATCAAAGAGATTGGCGAGGTGATTCGTCAGCTGGCGAACCGTGGCGATATGGCGATTCTGCTGGTCGAGCAGTTCTACGATTTTGCCGCCGAGCTGGCGGACCGCTATCTGGTGATGTCGCGCGGGGCGATTATTCAGCAGGGAAAGGGCGCGGATATGGAAGCGGAAGGGGTGCGCGGCATGGTGACAATCTAAAGCGCCGGAAAGCTACGGGCTTTGCCGCGGTGGCTGGCCCGTATTCCGCTGAAAAACGCATCGTTCTCCCTGGCAGCGCGGCCTGTTCGCCATGGATGCCGCAGCAGGCAAAAGACAGAATGTTTCCTTTTCGTCGGGTTAATGTCGGGTTAATCCGCTTTTCAGTCTCCCTTGCTCGGGTGACGGCACCGAGCCCTCTCTGTGTTATATCCTCGAATCTCTGGCAATAAAGCAGATTTACGTACTGCTATTGAATCTTCCAAAGTTATTTCATGCTGTTTGATGATCTTTTTCTGGTTAATTAAAAGAGGGATGATGCTATTTGGGGATTACTTTTTTAGGAATTTTCATGGTTTCGATTATTTGTTATTTATATGTGTGTTTGGCATCAATATCTCCCATATATTGTAAGCGATAAATCACTTATCCGCTCAAAGAAAGGATAGTTATGCTGCGAATTCAGGATCGAAATCAGCGCTAAATGCTGAATGTGATTTTTATCGAAAGCAATGGTTGCTGAGTTGTTTGTTTATTATGAAAACACCCGGTGCAAATAATTTCTCATCCCGGCAGCATTACGCTAAAAATATCGCTACGGAACGCCTGATTTATAAGTGATTAATGCATCTTCCTCTTTTTTCTTTGGCGCAAACGATCGGTTAAAACGATCGTTATTTGTTAAGTGATAGCTTTAAGCTATTAAGTGGCTTCAAATCGATCGATTATAAATATTAGCTGACAGCAGAATGTTCAGGCTATTCTTCTGTCGCCCGGGAATATCAATGAACGAAAGATTAATTCTTTTTGTGAATATATCTAGGGTGACATATAAATTTAAATATTGAATGATGGTTAAATAAGGAAACTGGTAATGCTAAATCGTGTTTATGATAAATATCTGGCTGCCTATACCTGTGTTGCTGGATGCATTCATGATTTCAAACGTAATGAAAAAGGCGTCACCGCCGTTGAGTACGCGATTGTCATCGCAGGCGTGGCCGCCGTTGTTGCCGTTGTTTTCGGTTCGGGCGGAACCGTAGAGACAATGTTGACCGATATTTTTGATAGTATCAAAACTAAGGTTGATAACTCTATGGCTGGCACTACCCCTGCGCCATAAGCCTTTGCACGTTCATTAGTGGTTTTAATACGGGCATAGCAGGACGCGATGTCCGTATTTGTGAATTCCGGATACATGGATACTGTCAACGCAAAGTGGAAAACAATGAATATGAAAAGAGGCGGTCTGCTGGTTTATGTGGTGATGATCGTTGTCGGTATTCTGGGGCTGTTTTTCTATTTTAACCAATCCCGCACGGCGGCCCTTCCGCAGGTCAATCAGCCAGAAAAAAAACCGCAGCAGACCATCAGCGTGGCGGTGGCCACCCGTGATTTAGATGCCAGCACGGTACTGCGGGCCGGGGACTTTCAGATTAAAACTGTGACGGTTGAGGTCGGCAGTAGCGACGCCCAGTTTAATCTCGCCGGTAAAAGCCTCGATAACTGGGCGATAAAAAGCGCGGTGTCAGCGAATTCATGGATTTTGCCAGGTTTACTGGTGCAACCGGGCAGCGATGAATACCTGACCCTGTTTTTACAGCCGGGAAATATTCTCTATACCTTCGAGCTGAATAAATCAGACAACTATTTATTGAACAACGTCAAGGCCGGGCAGGGCGTGGATATTTATCTCTCCTATCGCCGGATATACCCCAAACATGAAGATACCCTGGAAGTGGGCGCCGACCAGTCCCGGGAAAAAAATCAGCTTTATAACCGTCTGAAACCGCTGATGGGCAATAAGCGGGTGCTGGCGATTCGCCCGGCCAAAACGGTGGTCAATAACGGCGTCAGCGTGGTGGAAAAGGGTAGCCAGCTGGTTGTGGAGTTGCAGGACCGCGAGGTCAAGATGCTGAAAGGGCTGGGTGGCGAGCTGGCGAATGTTCTCCTGTTCCCGGCGGCAACCTCCCCGGAGGGGAAATCGACCATTGCGCTCCCATCGCTGGAGGCGACATGGCCGGTCAGTGACGATGTGATTTTTAATCTACCTCCCGTTCCTGCAAAGCTCGCCAGCGAAATTAACGAGCTGCGAGGTTAAACCGTCGCCTGACCTCGGGCGGCTTATATGCACCATGGAACCCCGGATACAGGGATATTTTAAAACATGACTCAACGTTTGTTCTGCATTAAAAGGCTGTTTGTGCTGCTGGTGTTTTGCGCGTTTTCCCTGGGGGTGAAGGCTGAGGTGGTCAATCTCAAACCCGGGCAATCGAAAACGCTGCGCTTTGGCAGCGCCGTTAATACGGTGTTTGTGTCAGACCCGACCGTTGCCGATTACAAAATCGTCAACGATAAAAATATCGTGCTGTATGCCCGCAAGCTGGGCAGCACCGAACTGGTGGTCTATGGCGCGCAGGCGAAAATCCTGATGAATCTCAGCGTGGATGTCGACCCTTTTCTGAGCGACATTCGCCAGCGCGTGGCGCGTGAATACCCCGGCAGTACGGTGGAGGTGAAACGCTTCCAGAATGCCGATAAAGCCACGTGGATCCTGAGCGGCACGGTGCCCGATGAAGAGACCCGCGACGGGGTCTATCAGCTGGTCGGCAGCCTGGTGGGATCCGGAGATGGCGGCGGGAAAAGCAACGGCGGCAGCGACAGCACTAAAAGCGCCCGTTTTGCGGTGGTGAAAGTCTACGACAACGTGATTAACCGCTTACAGCTCCCGTCCTCGAACCAGGTCAACGTCAAGCTGACCGTGGTGGAGGTCAGCAAAGAGTTTACCGATAACCTGGGCATCGAGTGGAGCAGCCTGACGCTGGACAGCATCATCAACGGCGGCAGCAGCGTGAATAGCCCCGGCATGTTCAACCTGCTAGGTTTCCGCCGCGGTTTTGACGCCGGAAACATCAGCACCCTGATTAACGCCGTCAAAAATGACGCTATCGCCCGGGTGCTGGCGCAGCCGAACCTCACCGTGCTCTCCGGAGAGTCCGCCAGCTTCCTGGTCGGCGGTGAAATTCCGATTATGGTGAAAGATCAGGACTCGGTCACCGTGCAGTATAAAGAGTACGGTATTCGCCTGAATATCACCGCTAAGGTCGAAAAACGGCAGAAGATACGCCTGTATGTCTCCAACGAATTAAGCAGCGTCACCGGCTCATACGCCTATAACGACTATCAGATCCCCACCATGCGCACCCGGCGTTCCAGCTCAACCATCGAGCTGGCGGATGGCGACAGTTTCGTGATCGGCGGCTTGTTAAGCGAGGCGGATAAAGAGTCGCTCACCAAAGTGCCGTTTATCGGCGATATCCCGGTTCTGGGAGCGCTGGCCCGCAGCTCCATGACCGAAAGAAGCAAAAGCGAACTGGTGGTGTTCGCCACGGTGAACCTGGTGAAGCCGCAGCCCGAAGCGACGGCCCGCAAGATGTCGCTGCCGTCCTTTCGCCGCAGCTCGGTGGAAAAACTGTTCTTCAACGTCGGTGTCGACCAGAAAATACGCGAAGAGCGTTTAAATAGTGATGCCGGACGTTTTCTGGAACAGGGCGGCTTTGCCCGCTAACCGCCTCGCGTTAGTAGAATATTCTGGAGTGAAAGATGAAGTTGTTTTCGGATCTTAAAAAGAAAAGCGAGCCAGAAGTCGCGCATAAAGCGAAAAAGGGGGCCGCACAGTCAATTATGGTCATCTCCCCCGATAAAGAGATTCTTTCTGATATTAGCAGTTTGTTATTAATCAATAACTTTAATAACGTTATTAGCCACCCGTTTGATTTTTTTGCGCTGCAGGACGACAGCATTTTACGCGGCGCCGCGACGGTGATTATTGATATCGGCAACTGCAATGACGTCACGCTGATATGTGAAACGGCTACGCTGCTGATTCCTGCCAGCGCACGTCAGGTCTTTTTAGGCCACAACGACTCCATCGCTTTCGCTCAGGCGCTGATGAGCGCCGGCGTCTGCTACCTGCATATCCAGTCCCAGCTGGCGCAGCTGGCCGGGCAGCTTCAGCAGCCTGACAGCGTGCTGGCGCCGCGCAGCATGATGAAAATCAGCCTGCTGGGCTGTAAAGGCGGCGCGGGCACCACTACCGTAGCCTGGCAGCTGTTTCAGGCCATCGGTATGCAGACATCGATCCCGTCTCTGCTGGTGCAGGGCGCCAGCGGCAGCCGGGATCTTGATTTAATGACCTCCCGCACGTTGCCCAGAGACGGGGCGATCACGGCGATGGGGCCCCATCAATCCGCGCGAATTGAACCGCTGGATGCTGCCTGGACCTATGAGGATAGTCACTTTAATCCTTTCAATCTGGTGATGTTCGATCACGGCGTCTATGCCCAACCCTATGAACACCTTGAGACGGTCTTTACGCACTCCAGCACCTTGATTCTGGTGGTCAACCGCGATCTGAGCGCGCTGCGGGTGGCGAAGTATCTGCTGGATGAGAAACAGCGTGTTGACCTGTCGCGCGGCGGCAAAGAAATGCGGGTCTTCATCTGTCTCAATGAGAATCACCCCGCGCACGGCGATGAGCTACGCAATGAAGATATTGAGCAGTATCTGGGGTACCCGCTGGCGGTAATGAATCCGTGGAACGTTAAGAAAAACCAACCGTTGTCGGCCACCCCGCTCTGGCGTTTTGCCGCGCAGAGCCTGCTGGGTAAAGCCGAACCTGAGGTGGCAAAGAGGAGGCTATTTTCATCGTTATTCACATTACGTCCCGACCGTAAGTCATAGCGGATGGCGGACTTCGCCGCACGGCGGGGACATAACTTTTAAGGATAACGAAGGCGATGGATACGGAGAGCTTTGAATCACTGCTCTATTTTCGCGAGCAGGTGCTGAAGAGCGTCGATTTGGAACGGGTTGACGCGCTGCGTCACGACCGCGAGGCGTTGTTTCGTGAGATCGGTGATGTGATAACGCGGCAGGTGACTAGCAGCGGCAGGTATTTATCCACGCGCGCCAGCCACGATCTGTGTGAGCTGGTTACCGATGAGATAACCGGCTACGGCCCGCTGCGAGAACTAATGGAAGACGACACCATCAGCGATATTTTGGTTAATGGTCCGGATCGCATTTTTGTCGAGCGCTTCGGCAAACTTGAACAGGTTGATAAACATTTTCTCAACAACGATCAGCTCACCGATATCGCCCGGCGGCTGGTGTCCAGAGTGGGGCGTCGGGTGGATGATTCCCAGCCGCTGGTGGACGCAAGGATGCCGGACGGCAGCCGTCTGAACGTGGTGATTGCGCCGGTGGCGCTGGACGGCGCGTCGATCTCCATTCGTAAGTTTGGCAAGGGAAAGAAATCGCTGGCGGACCTGGCGGAGTACGGCAGCATGAACGAAATGATGGCTAATTTTTTGGTCATCGCCAGCCGCTGCCGGGTCAACATTATCGTCTCCGGGGGGACGGGGTCGGGGAAGACCACGCTGCTTAACGCGATGTCGCAGTACATCAATGAAGACGAGCGGGTGCTAACCCTGGAGGATGCCGCGGAGCTGCGTTTGCAGCAGCCGCACGTGGTTCGCCTTGAGACGCGGATGGCCGGTTCAGAAAACCAGGGCGTGGTGAATATGCGCCATCTGGTGGTGAACGCGCTGCGTATGCGCCCGGACCGGATCATCGTCGGCGAATGCCGCGGCGAGGAGGCGTTTGAGATGCTGCAGGCCATGAACACCGGTCACGACGGTTCAATGTCCACCCTGCATGCCAACTCGCCGCGCGACGCGCTGGCGCGTCTGGAAAGCATGATCATGATGTCCAGCGCCTCGCTGCCGCTGGCGGCTATACGCCGCAATATCGCCTCGGCGGTCAACATCATCGTCCAGGTATCGCGCCTGCCGGATGGTTCGCGCAAGGTTATCAATATCGCCGAGGTGATGGGCATGGAAGGGGACAATATTATCCTGCAGGACATTTTCAGCTTCGGCGCCGAAGCGGATCGCAACGAGTACGGGAAGATTCAGGGGACGTTTACCTGTTTTGGGCTGCTGCAGCGTTCGGCGGTTTACCGGCAGGCGCTGGTACACGGCCTGCTTGAGCCTTTAAAACAACTGTTCGGGAACCGGATGCCATGATGATGATCATTTTTAGCTTTCTGCTGCTGGCAGGGGTTATCCAGCTGGGGCTGTGGTATCGCCAGCAGAAGCGCATGCAGCGTTTGCAGCAGGCAGACGCTGCCCGTAACCGGGTGGAACTGACGAGGCGGCTGCTGCGCCATCCGCTGGGCGGCTGGTTATCGCGCATTATAGGCGATATGCGTCTTCATCTGCTGGGCAAGCAGCGCAGTACCGCCTTGCGCCACGGGCTGATTCTGCTGCTGGTTCAGGCCGTCAGCCTGTACATTAACCAGAATTACCTGAACCTGAGTCCGGCCATTATCCATCCCGCATTCCTGGTACTGACGCTGTACGCCCTCTATCTCAGCAGCAAGAAAAAAATGCGCCTGCAATTTGATACGCAGTTTTCGGAAGCGCTGAATATTATTAACAGCTCAATCCGCGCCGGCAACTCCGTTATTCAGGGGATTGAGCAGTGCGGGCAAAAGATTGACGGCGCGCTCGGCGATGAATTCAGACAGATAGCGCAACGCCAGGAAATTGGTGAAGATGCGGAAAGCGTTTTTATGGCCTCGTGGCGGCGCCTGCCGTTTAGTGAATACTACTTTTTCATCATTACCGTACAGCTGAACATGAAAGGCGGGGGGCAGGTCAAAGAGGTGATGTCGCGTCTGGGCACGCTGATCTCGAACGCCCGGGTGCTGGAGAAGAAAAAGTATGCCATGACGTCGGAAGTCCGCATGTCGATTAAGATCCTGACGGCTATTCCCATTTTTTTCTTTTTCTTCCTGAAATATCAGTCGCCGGCTAATTTCGACATTTTACTGCACCACCCGACGGGCCAGCTGATGCTCTATTACGCCATTTGCAGCATTTTGCTGGGGCTGCTGATTGTCTGGATGATGATGAATAAAATATAGGTGGCATATGTTTTATATAATTGCGCTGACGCTGCTGGTTTTGGGCGCCGGAGGGTTAACGCGGGCCTGGCTGCTAAAACGGCGCCGGGAGCGTCTTTATCACCTGCTCGAGCAGAGTAGCCAGCAGTTCGCTTTTATCCCGCCGGATAATACGACACCCGTTGAGCGAATAATGAGGAAAACCAGTCGTCTGGTCTCCTGGACCGCGATGCTGGATAAGAACATTGTCGCTAAAGTATTAACCGTCGTCGGCGCGACGTTACTGCTGGTGTTAATTGATGCGTCCGGGATATATATATTTTCCCGCGAGGTTCTATTTCTCTGCATTTTAGCCTGTGTGGTGGTGGTTATTTTGTTACCGAATCTGGTAAAGGAAATGACTATTAAAAAGCATATGAAAAGGATTTCTGACGACCTGCCGTTTGTTATCGATATGCTGGCGGTTTGCGTACAGTCCGGAATGACCATTGAAAAAGCCTTACGCTATATCGCCGATAATACCTATGCCATTAATCCCAATATCGCCACCCTGTTCGACAGGGCGATGCTCAAAACGGAGGTGAACGGTATTAACGCCGCCCTCGAGCAGCTCTATGAGGAGGTGCCGGGGACCGAAGTCAGAATGCTGTGCTCGACCTTACAGCAGAGTATTAAATACGGCTCTTCGATATATCAGGTACTGATCGCTCTCTCTAAAGAGATGCGCGAGCTGCAACTGCTGAATACGGAGGAGAAGGTGGCCAGCCTCTCGGCAAAAATGACGTTGCCGATGATCGCTTTCATCATGTTTCCACTGTTGGTCATCGTTGCGGGACCAGGGTTTATAGGGATGGTGTCAATGTGGTCAAATTAATCTATCGTGCGGCGTTTCTGGCGCTCTTTGTGCTGAGCGGCTGCCAGAATCAAACCGGCAGCGGCGAACTGAATGATAGTCAGCGTGAATATATTCTCAGTAAGGTCAATAACTATAACGGCTTGATCAAGCTCTACCGTGAAAAGCTCAGCCGCAAGGAAGATCAGGATACCCGTTACCGGCTGGCGGAATACTATTATCTGGCGGAAGATTTCGACTCTTCCCGCCAGTATCTGCAGCCGCTCATCGCTAACAATCCTGATGAGCGGGCGTTATTGCTGGAAAGTAAAAATCTGATGGAGCTCGGGAGTTATAGCGAAGCGCAGGCGGTGGTCTCCCGTGTGATCGGGCAGAACCCTAAAAGCGGTGAAGCCTGGAATATGCAGGGTATCCTGTTGGCGCAGGATGGCGATTTTACCGGCGCCGCCCGGGCGTTTAATCAAGCGCGGCAGCGCTTTGTTGATGACGATATCGTGATTAACAATCTGGCGATGCTGGCCATCATGCAAAACGATTACGCCACTGCCAGAGATTATCTTTTTTCTCTCTATAGCAGGGGGCATGCGAGCCAGAAAGTTCTGCATAACCTCGTCTACGTGCTGGTGAAGCTCCAGGATTTCAATGCTGCCGAAAGTATCCTGCAGCAGGAAAAGATGGCCGACCGTAGCGAAGGGCTGATGGAAGCCCTGGCGAAAGTGAATCCGCGTCCGCAGGTGCGGTCCGCTGCGCCGTCGACCCCAGCCCCGGTGTCGGTAGCGAAAAGCGCTGCGCTGCCGCTGAAGACTGCCGCGCAGACTGCTTTCGTGCCGTCGCCGGCGCGCATGACGGGCGCTGAACGTACGCCGGTCCCCGCTGAGGATGAGATCGCCCGGCTGCTGAATAATCAGCCGGCGGCGAAGCCGGCAGGGCTGCCGGAAAAGGCCTCCCTGTCGTTAACCCGCGGTCTGAAAGACGTTTCTGCGGTTCGCTCCGGGCGCCATCCCGGCTATTTCCGCCTGACGCTGGAGTCGCGGCAGGCGATTAATTTCCGCGAGCTGCCCAGCGCGGATAAAAATAAGCGTATTTTTGAATTACACAATGTCAGACTGGGGCCCGCGTTGCTGCGGGCGGCTAATGATATTCCCAGAGAATATCCTGACATCAATAAATTGACGTTTTATCAGAACCAGGCGGATGCTGTTTTAATTGAGTTTGAATTCACCCATTCGCTGGCAAAAACGAAAGTATTCCGCCTGGCCGCCAACAGGGTCCCCGGGGAACGACTGATATTTGATATTTATTATGGCTGAACCGCGTAGCCTGTTTTTATACGGAAATCATTATTATGAAAATTTATGAATACCAGAATCTGCTGGTGCAGGTACCGGCGGGCGTTTCGCATCTGATGATTGGCGCGGACGGCGTGCTGCGCGGCTACCGCACCAGGCCGGATACGTCGCTATCCCGGCCGTGGGAGAGCGGTGAAAGTATTATTCCGGCCGTGCTTAACTGGGAGAAATCACTCTCTGAGATTGCCGCGCTGCGGGAATATTCGCCGATTATTATCCACGAGTTTGCGCCGCCCGGTACCGAACGTTTCCGCGCCGGCGATAAATATACGCTGCATGCGGCCATCAATGAAGAACTCTGTTTAACCTCAGAGGTTCATGCGGTGGTCAGCTGCTATACGCCGGGCATGAAGCCGTGGTGCCAGATATTAAAACTGAAAGTCGAAGGGCTCTCTATCGACAATATCTTACTGGCAAATGTTAAAGAAGTTCTTCATGACCTGAAAGTCACAGATAAATCATAACGGGATAAAACCACAGGAGAAAATAATGGCTGAAATGGAAAAGTTGCTGGATGGGCTGGTCAACCTCGATGGCGCGCTGGGGGCCGCGCTGGTGGATGCGCGTAATGGCATGCTGTTGCACGGCGTGGGTTCCGCCGGTCTGGATATCGAAATTGCCGCGGCGGCCATTACCGATGTCCTGCGTGCCAATATCAAAATGCTGAAGTTAATGGCCAGCGGGGATGAGGTGGAAGACGTCCTGATTACGCTGGGCAAGCAGTATCACATACTGCGGCCGGTGAAGGCGGTGGACGGCGTGTTCGTTTATACCATTCTCGATCGCCGCAATGGCAATCTGGCGCTGGCCAGACGCAAAGTGACGGATGTCGAAGAGGCGATCGTCATTTTATAAGTCGCTCCGCCTGCGCCAAGCGGGCGGAGGAGATAAGGTTCGGGATGATGAAAGACTATAAGGTGATCCTGGTAGGGCGCAGCGGTTCGGGTAAGACCACGGCTATCCGCAGCGTCAGTGAAATCAACGTCGTGTCAACGGACGTGCGGGCAACCGACCGCATCGTCACGGCGAAAGAAACCACCACCGTGGGGTTTGACTACGGCGAGCTGACTATTCCCGGAGGGCAAAACCGGATGCGGCTTTATGGCGCCCCGGGGCAGGAACGCTTCACGTTTATGCGCGAGATCCTCGAACGTGGCAGCGTGGGTATCCTGCTGCTGGCCGATAATCAGCGGCCAGCAGCGCTGGAAGAGACTCGCGGCTGGCTGCGGGCGCTGAAATCCGGCCCGCTGGCGGGGAATGCGACCGTGCTGCTGGGCATTGTGAAGTGTGATTTATCCCCTTTACCCGATATTGAACAATACCAGCGGCTGCTGCGGGAAGAGGGGCTGCGCTTTCCCGTCGCTACGCTGGATGCACGCAGCCCGGAAAGGGTCTTACTCCTGCTGAAGGTGCTGTTTTGCCAGCTTGAGCGTGCCAGAAATAATGAAGAGGTGTATTCCTGATGACAAGCATACTTCCTTTTGCCATTGAAGATGCCGGTACCCTGTCTACTGAACTCAGTCAGCGAATTCAGCAACTGCTGCTGGAGTTTGCCCAGGCCCATCCCATCATGGGGGAGCTGCTGGTGGCGACCGCCGATGGTTACGAAGTCGCGGCGGTTCTCAAAGAAGAGGATCCCGGGCGGCTACATAAAATCGCGGCGATGACCAGCTCTCTGCTGGGGGTTGGCGCCGCCATGCTGAATGAAATTGACGCCGGGGAGCAGAAGGCCATTACCATCGAGGGTGCGCGGGACAATATTCTGCTCTGGCAGCTTGCCACGCAGCATTTTCCCTTGTGTCTGACCGTCGTGGCCTCCGCGCAGGAGCCCCTCGGGCAGCTTTTCTGGCTGCTGCGTCAGCTGGCGGCGGGCATTGCTGACATTTGCCAGACGCAGCCAGATCGCCAGCCGCCACAGGAATATTATTATGAGTGATCCGTTAACGATGTCCCTGGCCGTCAGATTATGTTGTGCGGATATGAGCTGTGGGTTTATTTCCGTTGCGCCGGTGCTGGGTAACCGGGAGGAGTTAATTCAGCTGCGCCTGATCTGGTATCACCAATGGCTGTTTCCTCTGAGTCGCCATTTGCAGAAAGAGACGCAAATCCCCGACGATATTTTTGCCCATCGGCTGATGCAGGCGGTGGAATTAACGGCCGCGGATATTCTCAGCGATGCAATTGCGTTGGCACCGGTACTTTACGATCGCGACAGCCGAATTATGGACAGCGTAACCCATTATTTTTCCTGGCTACCGGCGTGCGCCGTGTCGGGCTCTAACACTAATGAACTGACGGCACCAGATAAGCGCTCAGCGGAATAAAACGTTTCTCTGTTAAATAGCGTGAGGTGAGCGAGGGATTATCGTGGATATCGTATGGCTATTGACCGCCGGAATCAGCGGAGTGCTTATCTATATCTGCTATATGGATATACGCTGGCGTCGGATACCTAACCGGGCCACGCTGCTGATACTGCTGCTCTCATGTCTCGCAGGATTTGCTCATATGCCTTATCCGGCGTTCATTCTCCCCGGCATACTGCTGGCGCTGGGGTTTATCGCCGCGACGGCGAAGCTGGTAGGCGCCGGCGATATTAAGCTGGTCTGTGCGCTGGCGGTGGCGTTGTCAGCCTCGGAGACCGGGGATTTTTTACTGCTGACCGCCATCGCCGGCATTCCGCTCTCGGTTGCCAGCCTGCTGTATTTTTATTTCTTCGCCCGCGACAAACGCGCGACGGTGCCATATGCGCTGGCCATCAGCTGCGGCTACTGGCTCCAGGTATGGGTATAACGATTGGTGAATGTATGTCAAAGAAGACGAAAAGCAACCTGCGCCATTATTTATGCGGTGAGCAGGGCATTGCCGCGATGGAATTTTCGATGGTGTTTATTCCGTTTATTGTTTCGATCCTTTTTATTGCCGAGATGTGTCGGGTGGTCTTTATCTCCTCGGCGCTGGATCTGATTATCGCCGAGTCGGGGCACATTGCCGCTATTACCCGGGCGCCGGAAAACTATCAGCACTATTTTAATGATGAAATCAATAAACGGATGGCGGACTGGCCGCTGATTTCACGCGATGTCCATGTCGAGCTGTCGGTGGCCTGGTGTGACAATATTTCCGCGGTGATTCACCATACCTGCACCACAGCGGATGCGAGCCATAAGCCGTTAGCCTTTTATCAGCTGACCACCGACTATCAGCCGCTGTTTTTTTTCTTTCCTGTCCAAAGCGTCATTCGTGAATTGAGCCGCAAAATTTTACTGGTGCAGGAATTTCAGCGCGAGACGGAAAATGATGAGTAAAACGATGGGCGATATACAACGCTATCTGCGCGGCGATCGTGGATCTGTCGCGATCGAGGCCGGTCTGTACTTCGTGGTTTTTTTTCTGCTGTGCGCGCTGCTGGTGGATTTCAGCGCTGTCTTTCTGAATAAAAGCTACCTGCAGCGGGTAACCCATTCGCTGGCCAGCGTTGTGCGCGAACGGAGCGCCTTCTACGGTGAAAAAGAGGAGCTAAGCCAGCAGGATGTCAGCGACCTTTACGATCTGGCCGGCGTTTTACTGGAGGAGAGCCGCCTGGCCGGTAGCCCCTATCAGCTGGTGGTGGAGGCCGTCTTTTTTCAACCCAGCGGCAGCAAGGCGCAAAAAAACGTATTGAATACCCAGTCTTTCACCCGCGGAACCGGGAGCTGTCGCAGCAGGCTGGCGATAACCGGTACGCAAATTGCGGCGCTGTCGCCGTGGGATGCGAAAGGGCGCTGGCTACCGGTTTATCAGGTGACGATATGCGTCCCGGGGGGCGAGAGCTGGTTTAAACGCGCGTTGAACCGCGCCGGAATTCAGATCGGCGATATCTCTATCAGCAATGCGGTTATCCCGCGTTAATACCGTTCCTTATGGACGAGGTGAAAATTATGCGAAGCCTGTTTTTACGCTTTATCGTACGTCCTTTACGCCAGGAGTACGGCGCGATAACCGTGATGTTTGCCATTATGTTCCCGCTGCTGATGATGTTTTATTCCGTCGCCTGGGACGGCGCGAATTTACAAAGCAGCCGCGCCAGGCTGGCGGATGGTCTGAATCAGGGCGTGCTGGCGGTGGCCATGGCCGATAACCGCAATACCACCGCGGCGGATAAAGCGGAGAATATTACCCTGTTGCATAATTACCTTAGCTACTATGTGCCAGACGCGACGATCGCCAAAAACGATCTGCTCGTAACAGTGGCGGTGAATTACAGCAAGACGGAAACGAGTAAACTGGATTCCGTGGATTATACCGCCAGCGGTAAGATCAGCGTTAGCCCGATGATCGGCGCTCAGGAAGAGGTGGGTTTTGACTCCGCGGTGGATATCCGCGCCGACGGCGGGGCGGGTGTGGTCAGGCGCACAATCGAAGAGATAAAATACCCGACGGACTACGCGCTGGTACTGGATTTTTCAGGGTCGATGTTAAGTTCGTCATCAGAGCCCGGCCTGACCAGGATCGAATTGTTACGTAAAGTCGTCACGGAGTTTATTGGCGAGGTTTTAAATGATGACGCGGTGACGAATACCGTAGGGATTATTCCCTTTACTGCAGGGGTATCCGTTATTCTTCCTGGTGAGAATATCGCCGGAGGAAAGAGGTTTGGTTGTTCTTATGTAGGGAAATTTCTTCCGAAATATTCAAAAATAGACCTCGATTTTTGGTATAATAAAATGAGATTTACAACCACAATAGATACTCCCACGGAATTAATGCAATCATATTATTATGATTCATTACTCTACGCCTGGTATCAAAATGTCGTTTCTCCGGCGACCGGATATACTATAAACAACATGGTTAGTAGAGGCTGGTGCGTTCAAAACGATCAGTTCGGTAGTGGTGTTGGAAAAGCCAAACATAGTTGTGATGCTGATCCCCGAGCTAATCTTTTTAATCATTATTCTGAATTTAAGGAAAACCGCGCAACGGCGCATGAGCTTATGTATTATGCGTATTCACAACGGACAATCTTCAATACTGTAACGACGGATTTTGACGGTTTAGTTGCGGACGGTTATATGTTTTCAGAAGAATCTGTAAAAACTTTTGAATATGTCGTTAATATCATTAATAATCGGCCGTTTCTTTATGATTGTTATTCGACGTTTGGTAGTATTAGTGCCAGTGCAGCCAGCGATATTCTGAAGAGTAAGACGGCGAAGCCAGCCTCTTATCTTATTGAGTTAACCAGCGATCGCCAGATAATCGATAAATTCAGGGAGATGAATGTCACTGATGGCACAACCTATGTCACTTCAGGACTACTGCGCGCGCTTCCCGTTATCGCCAAAGGAAATAACCCAAGGAAAGCAATCATTGTCATATCAGATGGTATTGATATTGATGGCGGCACTCTGACCCGAAAACTATTTGATCAATATGATTTGTGCAAACGCATCAGAGAAGGGCTGCTGCGCTATCCTGATGGGACGTCTACGCAACTGGCGGATATATTCTTTATTTTCACCGTCAATAGCTCAGAAACGGCCACCGCTCTCGATCTGTGGCGCAACCACTGCGCGGGCGATAACGTGTTTCTCGCCACTAACTACCAGGACATTATTAACGTCCTGACGGGAATCGCTAAGAAATCCTCGGTGAAATTTATCAATAAAAACGAGCCGGAATAACCACCGGGCAGACAGGGAGGTCAGAATGTTGGATTTGGCTGTTTTGGCCGATCGGTGCGCGCCAGACGTCGCGCCCCAGGTACTGGAACGTTTAATGAAAGTGGAGTCGTCGTTTAATCCTTACGCCATTGGCGTGGTGGGCGGACGGCTGGCGCGCCAGCCCCGGCATAAGGAAGAGGCTATCGCTACCGCACAATACCTCGCACAGGCGGGCTGGAATTTTTCGCTGGGGCTGGGCCAGGTGAATCGCCATAACCTCGATAAATACGGACTGGATTATGAAACCGTCTTCGATCCCTGCCATAACGCTCGCGCCGCTGCCGCTATTTTTAATGCATGTCTGCGGCGCGCATCGGTAAAGTTTTCCCCGCAGCAGGCGCAGCTGGCGGCCTTTTCCTGTTACTACAGCGGCAACTTCCGGCGGGGATTTCTCCCCGAAGGTCAGGCGCAGACCAGCTACGTTGAGCGGATCATGGCGGTAAAACCGACGCTTACGGCAGGTGGCGCGGTGCCGATTGCGGTCATTGCGGACGGTAAACCTCGCCCAACGGCGAAAACCCCCGCGGTTAAAAAAAACCGGCAAACGTCTTCCGGGGCGAAGCTATCCCAGGTCGCTGGCGCTTCATCACCCCGGGGCGTGAAAGCTTTGCGGGGCGACTAGCCGGGGTATGCTATGCCAGCGGGGGATGGCGGCAGGGCAAAACAACTATTTGCGCAATAGCCGCTGCAGCCGCGTCTGGCGCCAGCTGCGGATAACGCTGCCAAAAACAAACAGGCGCAGACCTCTTACCAGCAACAAGGTTCCCCAGATCGCGGCTACCCACGCAGACCAGTAATAGCCCGGGTCGGTGAACCGGTTAAGGAGCGCCAGCAGCAGGCAAATCACCACCGCGGTCGCCAGCGAGCGGAAAAAGCGGCTTTCCTGCTGCACGCGCGCTTTCGCCTCTTCGATGCGCAGATCGAGGGACTCTTCATGACCCGCCGGCGAATGGCCGGTAATATCGGCAACGTTAACGTTAAAAACGGCGGCGAGGGCGCTGAGGGTTTCCAGCCCCGGGCGGTCGCCGTTCTCAATGCGTTGAATGGTGCGTACGCTGACGCCGGCCATCTCGGCTAACTGTTCCTGGGACCAGGCGTGCTGCAGACGTAATTGTTTAACCTGAGTGCTGCTGTTCATCTTGTCTATCTCCGGGTGAAAACCTGAGATGGAGTGTGGCGTACGCCGCCGGCGGGCGCCACGATCCGTACCCGACAGCGACCCGACATTAACCTGACAGCCGCATGCCGCCTGGGCTTACGCGTTGACGGCGCAACAATCTATTCAGAAATAACATGCCCTCAGACGCTTGTATAGGGATGCCAGGGGTCAGAGTGTGCGCCGTACCCCTGCCAAGAATAATGATCTATCCGGCGGCCGTTTTTTTCGGTACTTTGATTTTGTTCACAAAAATTCGCATAACTACAGAGGCAGGGTATGACACGTAAAGACGGGCTGCTGGCGCTGCTGGTGGTCGTGGTATGGGGGCTTAATTTTGTGGTGATTAAGCTCGGGCTTCATCATATGCCGCCGCTGATGCTGGCGGGGCTGCGTTTTTTACTGGTGGCCTTTCCGGCGCTGCTGTTTGTCGCCCGGCCTAAAATACCGCTGCGTCTGCTGCTCGGCTATGGCCTGACCATCAGTTTTGGTCAGTTTGCCTTTCTGTTCTGCGCCATCAGTCTTGGCATGCCGGCTGGACTGGCCTCGCTGGTGCTCCAGGCGCAGGCGTTCTTCACCATTATTCTCGGCGTTTTTGCCTTCGGCGAACGTTTACAGGGAAAACAGCTGGCGGGGATCGCGCTGGCTATTTTTGGCGTGCTGGTTCTGGTGGAGGCCAGCCTCGGCGGCCAGCACGTGCCGGTGGTTGGCTTTATGCTGACTCTGGCGGCGGCGCTCAGCTGGGCCTGCGGTAATATCTTTAATAAGAAGATCATGTCCCACCAACAGCAGCCGCAGATCATGTCGCTGGTGGTCTGGAGCGCGTTAATTCCCGTGCTGCCGTTTATGCTCGCGTCGTGGCTGATTGACGGCCCGCAGGCGATGGCGGAAAGCCTGCTGCATATTGATACGCTGACCGTGTTTTCGTTGCTGTATCTGGCGTTCATCGCCACCATTGTCGGCTACGGGATCTGGGGAGCGCTGCTCGGACGCTATGAAACCTGGCGGGTGGCGCCGCTGTCGTTACTGGTGCCGGTCGTCGGGATGGCGAGCGCGGCGCTGCTACTCGGCGAAACGCTAAACGGCCTGCAGCTGCTGGGGGCGGTGCTGATTATGGCCGGGCTGTATATCAACGTTTTCGGTCTGCGGATACGGCGGCCAGGGGCGGTAGTGAGATAAAAAAAGCCCCGTAAACGGGGCTAAATGCTCGGGTAGTGCAGTTAATTGTAATACGGTACGCCTAATTCATCCGATTTGTCGCTACCGGCAGCCATATGATTGAAATCAAATGGAGAATCATTATGTTCGGAAGGCATAATCATCGCATCGCGGTGGTTGTGACGAACCGGCGTGGTGGTTTGCTCCGCATAGCTCTGGCTGGAAGCCAGTGCGGCCAGAACAATGGCAGCGGCAGCGAATAGTTTCATGATTTCCTCAATACGTCTTTTTGCAGGCGGTTAACAACAGTTGTTCAGTGGCATCAGGTAGCGGGATTCACCCGGCATATTGGTCATGCGATATTTATGCGGCGGAACGTCAAAATAGTTTTTAAAGGTTCGCGTCAGCGTTTGTTGCGATTCAAACCCGTAGCGCTCGGCGAGGTACAAAATCGGCTCATCGCTCTGCTTGAGCTTTTGCGCGATTTCCGTCAGCTTGCGGCTGCGGATGTACTGGCCTAAAGAGTGACCGGTCTCTTTTTTAAACATTCTTTGCAGGTGCCATTTGGAGTAACCAGAACGCTCGGACACTTTTTCCAGTGACAGGGGCGATTCCAGGTTATCTTCAATCCACGACAAAATACTATGGATAGTGATGGCGTCATTATTGCGTCTGGACATCATCTTACCTCTTCTTATTACGGCAGAACTTTCTTGAGTAGATGCTCTAGGGTGACCACTTCATCCGCCGACAGATTTTTTGTTAATTCCTGGTGCAATTTCTGACCCACAACCTGATGACACTGCTCACAAAGCGCCGCGCCGTCCGGTGTTAATTGCACCAGTACGCCGCGTTTGTCATTGGGGTTGGGTAACCGTTCAATCCAGCCTTTACAGACCAGCCGGTCAAGCATGCGCGTCATTGCGCCTGGATCGACCGAAAGCACGGTTTTCAGCTCAACGGGGGTAATACATACTTCGCAACGAATGGAACAGAGCACCCGGAACTGGGTGGAAGTAATATCCATCGGTGAGAGGTACTCGTTGAGCAGGCGATCTTTTTTCTGGTTAACCATCTGGATCAAGCGACCAAGGGGGATCATTTCGTTAAACAGGTCACTTGTGCTTTTCACAATGGTTGCCCAGGCAATTATTTAATTGCTGAGGATATTATTGCCCAGGCAACAATAAGTCAACCTGATGGATGGAACGATCACACGATTTGCTAAAGCGCGTCTGCGCAGACCCGGCGAGGGGCGTGCGGCGCGAATATCGGCGCTGGTACGAGGCGGGCAAGCAACGCTATACTCTGGGGGTAAAGTTTTTAATTATTAATATTAACAGGGGCTTAATTAATCATGATGGAACTTTTTCAAGCGATAGGGCTGGGGCTGGTGGTCATTTTACCGTTGGCAAACCCGCTAACCACCGTCGCGTTGTTCCTTGGGCTGGCCGGCAACATGAACAACGCCGAGCGCAACCGACAATCGCTGATGGCCTCGGTATATGTCTTTATTATTCTGGCGGTGGCGTGGTATGCCGGCCAGGTGGTGATGAATACCTTTGGGATCTCAATCCCCGGTCTGCGTATCGCCGGCGGGCTGATCGTGGCCTTTATTGGTTTCCGGATGCTGTTCCCGCAGCAGAAAGCGCATGACTCGATGGAAGCCAAAATGAAATCGGAAGAGCTGCAGGACGAACCCACGGCCAATATCGCCTTCGTTCCGCTGGCGATGCCGAGTACCGCCGGGCCGGGGACTATCGCGATGATCATCAGTACGGCGTCGACGGTGAAGCACGGCGTTGATTTTCCCGGCTGGGTGGTGCTGGCGGCGCCGCCGATGACTTTTGCGCTGGTTGCGCTGATTCTGTGGGCCTGCCTGCGCAGCTCCGGGGCGATTATGCGCCTGGTCGGTAAGGGCGGTATCGAGGCGATTTCCCGTCTGATGGGCTTCCTGCTGGTTTGTATGGGCGTGCAGTTTATTATCAACGGGGTGCTGGAAATTATCACCACCTACCACGTCTGATACCGCCCGCGAGGGGGTAAAAAAAAGCCTGCCGTGAGGACTCCGGCAGGCTTTTTTATCCGCGATTGACGCACGCAGTCAGGAGTGATGCGGCTGATGATCGTCCAGCGATACCGGCCAGCGGCGGAAGATCATCACCGCCCACACCAGCGCCACCAGCGCCGGGATGGCGCCGACGTAGCCGATCGAGGCCATAGAGAGATGAGTGCTGACCTGGCTGCCGACTAACGCGCCGGCGCCAATCCCGATGTTAAAGATCCCCGAGAACAGCGACATCGCCACATCGGTGGCATCCGGCGCCAGCGCCAGGACCTTAACCTGCATCCCCAGGCCGATAATCATAATGGCGACGCCCCAGAAGATGCTCAGCAGCAGCAGATGGTTGGGGTTGTGCGATGCCGGCAGCAGCAGCAACAGGCTCGCCAGCAGCAGGCCAATGGCGATGCTAATCAGCCCGGAAGCGTGCTGGTTGCCCAGCTTACCGAACAAAATGCTGCCGATGATCCCCGCGCCGCCCAGCACCAGCAGCAGCACGGTGGCAAAATTACCGCTCATGCCGGCGACCGTCTGGACAAACGGCTCGATGTAGCTGTAGGCGGTGTAGTGCGCGGTCACCACGATGACGGTCAACAGATAGATGCTCAGCAGGGCCGGACGGCGAAACAGCAGCGGCAAACTTTTTAACGAACCCGAATGTTCGCTCGGCAGTTTTGGCAGCAGTTTGTACAGGCACACCAGGGTCACCAGCGCCCCCAGGCCAATCGCCAGGAAGGTGGTCCGCCAGCCGAAATACTGGCCGACAATACGCCCAATCGGAATACCAAAGACCATCGCCAACGCGGTACCGGTGGCAATCAGACTCAGCGCCTGCGCGCGTTTGCCCGGCGGCGCCATACGGATAGCCAGCGCCGAGGTAATAGACCAGAACACCGCGTGAGCGAAGGCGATACCGATACGGCTAATCACCAGCACGTTAAAGTTCCAGGCAAAGAACGACAGCACGTGGCTGGCAATAAACAGGATGAACAGGCCGATCAGCAGGCGACGGCGCTCCATCTGGCTGGTCAGCAGCATAAACGGCAGCGACATCAGCGCGACCACCCACGCGTAGATAGTCAGCATCATGCCGACCTGGGCCGTTTCCATGTCGAAGCTGTCGGCGATATCGGACAGCAGGCCGACCGGAGCGAATTCGGTGGTATTAAAAATAAAAGCAGCGATCGCAAGCGTGACAACCCGAAGCCACGCGACCTTGCGTGAAACCGTGTTTGTAATCATAGATTCTGAGCTGGCTACTAAAGAGGAAGAAGAGGTAGCGATCTTAAAACGATTACTGATGAAAATACAATCGTTTTGTGATCTGGATCTCATATTGCCGTTCGCGCCGGTTCATAAGCTAAAGGATTAATTTTTATATAGATCGTGTGCATGCCACGCTTTTATGGCATGTTGAAGGTAAGGAAAAAAGGAAGGGCCCTATTATGCAGGATATTGATTTTTACCTGGTGGATGCGTTTAGCGACCGCAATTTTGGCGGCAATGCCGCCGCGGTGTGTCCGCTCACCGAATGGTTGCCGGATGAAACGCTGCTTAAAATGGCGCAGCAGCACAACCAGTCCGAAACCGCCTTTTTCGTGCGCACCGATGAGGGGTTTGAACTGCGCTGGTTCACAACCCTGGACGAAATTAACCTCTGCGGCCACGCCACGCTTGCCGCGGCGCACGTGATTTTTGAGTATCTCGATCATCCTTCTGCCACTATCGTTTTCAGCACCCGCTTTGTCGGGGAGCTGAAGGTGACGCGTAACGGCGACTGGCTGACGCTGGATTTCCCGGCGTGGTCCACTGACCCGGTCAGCGCTCCGCCGGCAGAGCTGCTGGCCGGGCTCGGGCTAAGCGAGGCGCTGGAGGTGCGCGCAGGGCGGGACTATCTGGTGATCCTCAACGATCGCCAGCAGGTGCAAGCGGTCCGCCCGGATATGCAACAGCTGCAGCGCCTCGGCAAAATGATTTGCGTCAGCGCGGCGGACGATGAGTATGACTTCGTCAGCCGTTTCTTCTGCCCGGGTGAGGCGGTGCCCGAAGATCCGGTGACCGGCTCGGCGCACAGCATGTTGATTCCCTACTGGGGCGCCAAACTGGGTAAAACCATCATGCAGGCGCGGCAGGTGTCGGCGCGGGGGGGCGATCTGCGCTGTCAGTGGTTGGGTGAGCGGGTGCTGATTGGTGGCCAGGCGACAACTTATATGATTGGCACCATCACGCTACGTTGAGGTAAAGCGGCGAAAGCGATTCCCATGTAGCGGCTCCCGACCTTCAGCGAACGGTCTTTTGCCGGTAACCCGGCGGCGCTTCGCGCTGTGAACTGCCGGGCGGCCAGGCGGTGACCTGGCTGCAGGGGAAAATCTTTCTACGCTGAACGTGTTCCCGCCCGCTAAACACCGCTGGCGGGGAAAACGGCCCGCTTAGCGGCCGAAAGCGCGGACGCTAAGCCGCGATCTTATCCGAGGCGGGCGATATTGGCCTTAATCACCGCCACCGAATGGCGGAATTTCTCGCTTTCCTCCGGCGCTAATTGCAGTTCGATAATTTGCTGCACGCCGTTTTGCGCCAGCACGGCCGGGACGCCGACCGCCGCGCCTTGGACGCCGTACTCACCGTCGAGAATGCAGGAGATGGCGAGAGCGCGATGGCTGCCGGTAAAGATATTGCGGCAAATTTCAGCGATGGTTCCGGCGACGCCATATTCGGTGCAGCCTTTACCGGCGTAGATCTCAAACCCGAGTTTGCGCACCCGGTCGGCGATTTGCTGACGGTCCAGCGCCTTACCGGTATGTTTTTGGTAAACCTCGGCAATCGGTGAGCCGTACACCGACGAGTGGGACCACACCGGAAACTGGGTATCGCCGTGTTCACCGAGAATGAAAGCATCGATACTCTGGGCGCCAATATCCAGCGCCTGCGCCAGCACCCGGCGCAGGCGGGTGGTATCCAGCCAGACGCCGGTACCGATCACCTGGCCGCGCGGCAAGCCGGAAAGCTGCCACACCTGCCAGGTAATAATATCGCAGGGGTTGGTGGCAATCAGGAAGATACCGTTGAAACCGTTGGCCATCATCTGCGGGACGATGCTGTTAACGATTTTCGCCGTACGGGTCAGCTCGTCCAGCCGGCTCTCTCCCTCTTTCAGCGCGCCGCCGGAGACGGTGATCACCGCGATATCCACGTCCGCGCAGTCGCTGACCTCCCGCACTGAAATGGCCATCATTCCCGGCATATAGGCGGCGGCGTCGCTCAGGTCCTGAGCATGCGCCTGGGCCCGCGTTGTATCGAGATCGACGAGGATCAGCTCTTCGCAGATATTCTGGTTTAATAAGGCATAGGCCGCCGAAGTGCCGACGTTGCCTGCACCGATGATCATCACCTTGCGCGCTTTGTTATTCATAGTCCTTTCCCGCTATCAACCGTCATGGCATAAAATTACTGCGGTTCAATCGCTTAGCGCAAGAGGATGCGGCGGGTATAAGTTAATGCTATGAGAAACGGCCGGATACGCTGCGCTACAGTGGGCGAAAAAAGGAGCTCGCCTATGTACACCATCGCCCCGACATCACTCACCGATCCGCATCTGACGGCGCTGATTGCCCAACTGGATGCTTACCAGCAATCTCTTTATCCCGCCGGAAGTAACCACCTGATCGATCTCAGCCAGCTGGCGGCCGAATCGGTGATTGCGCTGCTGATCAGCGATGAGCAGCAGCGGGCCGTCGGCTGCGGAGCGATTGTGCTGGGTGAAGAGGGGTACGGTGAAATGAAGCGGGTGTTCATCGATCCCACGCATCGTGGGCAGAGGCTTGGTGAGAAGCTGCTGCAGGCGCTGGAAAGCGCAGCCCTGCGCCGGGACTGCCATACGCTGCGCCTGGAGACCGGGATCCATCAGCATGCGGCGATCGGCCTGTATACCCGCAGCGGGTATCAGACCCGCTCTGCCTTTGCGCCTTACCAGCCCGACCCGCTGAGCGTGTTTATGGAGAAACTGCTCGTTGCCGATCTTCGTTCAGCTGTTCTATAAACGCCTCCAGCTGACGGGTTTTCGCCCCGCGCCGCCATACCAGCCAGGTGGTTAGCCAGCGCCACTCTTCGGCCAGCGGCCACGCGGAAATCTGCTGGTGGCCGGGCATGCTCTCCAGCATGCTGCGGGGGATCAGCGCCAGCCCGGCGCCGGCAATCACGCAGGCCAGCATACCGTGGTAGGACTCCATTTCATGGATCCGTCCCGGCGTTGCGCGATCGGCATGGAACCAGCTCTCAAAATGGCGGCGGTAGGAGCAGTTGGCGCGAAATGCATAGACATTGCTGCCGTTGACTTCGCTGGCGCGGGTTATCCGCGGGTGGCCGAATGGCGCAACGATCATCATCTCTTCCGGAAACACCGGTAACCCTTCAAGCCCGGGATGCACCAGCGGCCCGTCAACAAACGCCGCGCTCAGCGTCCCCTCAAGGACCCCGTCAATCATCGTGCCGGAGGGGCCGGTAGAAAGCGCCAGATGAATTTTCGGGTAACGCTGGTTATACAGCGCCAGCGTCGAGGGGATACGTACCGCGGCGGTGCTTTCCAGCGAACCCAGCGAAAACAGACCCTGCGGCTCATCACCGGCCACCACCATCCGCGCCTCATCGACCAGCGCGAGGATCTGCTGGCTATAGCGCAAGAAACTATGGCCCGCGGGCGACAGGCGCAGGCGTTGGTTCTCGCGAATAAACAGCTCGACGCCGAGATCGGCCTCCAGCTGGCGAATCCGCGTCGTCAGGTTTGACGGAACGCGGTGCACCTTTTGCGCGGCCTGGGTAATGCTGCCGGTGCTGGCGACGGCGTTAAACATTTCAAGCTGGGTCAGATCCATGGTTTTCTTCTTTTGTGAATAGGTTGCTTAATATTATTCATTTTCAATGAATGGAAGGGTAAGCCAGAATGAGGTTAATTCGCAATCAACAGAGAGAGCAAAACGATGAATTTATCTGCAACTCACGCGGTTTCCGTCAATCCGGCCACGGGAGAAAAGGTGTCGTCTCTGCCGTGGGCTAGCGAACAACAGGTCGATGCGGCGATTGCCCTTGCTGAACAAGGCTACCGCCAGTGGCGCGCGGTGAGCGTCGCCGCACGCGCTGACGCCTTACGCCAGGTCGGGTGTGCGCTACGCGCCCGTGCGGAAGAGATGGCGCAAATGATCAGCCTTGAAATGGGGAAACCGATCGCTCAGGCGCGCGGTGAAGTCAGCAAATCGGCCAATCTTTGTGACTGGTATGCCGAACACGGTCCGGCCATGCTGGCGAGCGAAGCCACCCAGGTAGAAAACAACAATGCGGTAATTGAGTATCGTCCGCTGGGGCCGATCCTCGCCATTATGCCGTGGAATTTCCCGCTGTGGCAGGTGCTGCGCGGCGCGGTGCCGATTCTGCTGGCGGGGAACAGCTACCTGCTGAAACATGCACCAAACGTGCTGGGGTGCGCGGCGCTGATTGGCGAGATCTTCGCTCAGGCCGGGCTGCCAGCCGGCGTGTTCGGCTGGGTGAATGCCAGCAACGACGGCGTCTCGCAGACGATTAACGACCCGCGTATTGCCGCGGTGACAGTCACCGGCAGCGTGCGCGCCGGTAAGGCGATTGGCGCGCAGGCCGGGGCCGCGCTGAAAAAATGCGTCCTTGAGCTGGGCGGGTCCGATCCGTTTATCGTTCTTAACGACGCCGATCTTGATGAAGCGGTGAAAGCGGCGGTTATCGGCCGCTATCAGAATACCGGGCAGGTTTGCGCGGCAGCGAAGCGTTTTATCGTCGAGGCCGGGATTGCCGATGCCTTCAGCACCCGGTTTGTCGCCGCGGTTGAAGCGCTGAAGATGGGCGACCCGCGCGATGAGGCCAACTACCTCGGGCCGATGGCGCGCTTCGATCTGCGTGATGAGCTGCATCAGCAGGTGACGGCGACGCTGGCGGAAGGGGCGACCCTGCTGCTCGGAGCGGAGAAAATCGCCGGGGCGGGAAACTACTATGCGCCAACGGTGCTGGGCAACGTCACGCCGGAGATGACCGGATTCCGCCAGGAGCTGTTTGGCCCGGTGGCGACCATTACCGTAGCTCGCGATGCGTCCCACGCCCTGGCGCTGGCTAACGACAGCGAATTCGGCCTGTCGGCGACCGTGTTTACCACCGATGTCGATGAAGCGGAGCGTTTCTCGCGCGAACTCGAGTGCGGTGGCGTGTTTATCAACGGTTATAGCGCCAGCGACGCGCGCGTCGCCTTCGGCGGGGTGAAGAAGAGCGGCTTTGGTCGTGAACTGTCACACTTTGGCCTGCATGAGTTCTGTAACGTGCAGACCGTATGGAAAGACCGCCGCTAACTGACGTAGCGCCTGACGACCGTCGCCGCGCTCTGCTATACTCGCAGCCCGAATTTGACTGAGCAAGGATCCGGGTGTGGCGACGGTCATCAATAATACGATGCTGGAGACGATTCTGGCAGACATCAGGCCGCTGATTGGGCGCGGTAAAGTGGCGGATTATATTCCGGCGCTGGCCGGCGTTAGCGGCAATAAACTTGGCGTGGCGATTTGTACGGTAGAGGGGCAGCACTATTGCGCCGGCGACGCCCACGAACGCTTCTCTATTCAATCTATCTCTAAAGTGCTCAGTCTGGTGGTGGCGATGAACCACTATCAGGAAGACGAGATCTGGCAGCGGGTAGGGAAAGATCCCTCCGGACAGCCGTTTAACTCCTTATTGCAGCTGGAAATCGAGCAGGGTAAACCGCGAAATCCGTTTATTAACGCCGGGGCGCTGGTCGTTTGCGACATGTTGCAAAGTCGACTGAGCGCACCGAGGCAGAGAATGCTGGAGATTGTCCGCCGGCTGAGCGGCGTCCCCGATATCGCTTACGATCCGCTGGTGGCGCGTTCGGAGTTTGAGCATTCGGCCCGCAATGCCGCCATCGCCTGGCTGATGAAATCGTTCGGCAACTTTGATAATGACGTGGCGACGGTGCTGCAAAACTATTTCCACTACTGTTCGCTGGAGATGAACTGCGTCGAGCTGGCGCGGACCTTTCTGTTTCTCGCCGACCGCGGGGTCGCTGCGCATCTCGCTAAGCCGGTGATCGCGCCAATGCAGTCGCGGCAGGTCAACGCCCTGATGATGACCAGCGGGATGTACCAGAACGCCGGCGAGTTTGCCTGGCGCGTCGGGCTGCCGGCCAAATCCGGCGTCGGCGGGGGGATCGTCGCGATCGTGCCACAGGAAATGGCCATCGCCGTGTGGAGCCCGGAGCTGGATGAGGCGGGTAACTCGCTGGCGGGAACGGCGGTGCTGGAAAAACTCACCCAGCGGTTGGGGAGGTCGGTGTTCTGATGGTGCCGATGGACAGTTTATTTGCCCGCCTGCAGCGCTCGACCTTTCGTTCCCGTTTCCACCTTGGGGCCAAAGAGCGGCAGTACTGTATGGAGAAAGGGCCAGAGATCATTGACCAGCATGCGGCCGATTTTATTGCCCGTCGGCTGGCGCCGGCACAGATTGCCAACGATGGCAAACAGACCCCGATGCGCGGGCATCCGGTGTTTATCGCTCAGCATGCCACCGCCACCTGCTGCCGCGGCTGTCTGGCGAAGTGGCACGCGATTGCGCCAGGGCGCGAGCTGAGCGCCGAAGAGCAGGAGTATGTGGTGCAGGTGATCCACCGCTGGCTGGTCGCGCAGATGAATTCACCGCCTCGTCATTAATGCGCAATTATCAGGCATGGGGATGCCTGATAATTATTCTCATGCTATGATAATCCGCTAACTAATTATTAACATAATAATTGCCTGAAACAATTAGACGGATAATTACTGAATGTCTTCACTGTCGATTCGGTTATTCACGCTGTTTCGTGAGGAACACCCCGTGCGTGATGCACTGGTGTTATTCACCTTAACTTTACTGCTCCATTTCTTCGGCGCCATGCTGCGTCTGGTGCAGGAGCTGTCATTCTTCTGGCCGCTTAACGCCGTGATGGCCGGGATTTTCGCCCGCTATGTCTGGCTTAATCGCAGTTATTTTTATGCCACCTGTTTTGCCGCGATGCTGGTCTATGACGGCTTAACGTCGCGCTGGGGAATGGGCTTCGCCTCGCTGCTGATCAACTTCTCGAATATCGTCTTCATCGTGACTTTGGCGCAGCTGGTGCTGTGGGATAAGCGGCGCACGGATTCGATGCCGGGGCCGATCAATGCGCTGAATTTATTCTGCTACTGCCTGCTGGCGGCGTTGCTGTGCGCTGCCGTGGGGGCGCTGGGCTCGGTGGACGTTGAACGGGCGACCTTTATTCCGCAGCTGGCGGACTGGTTTAGCGAGCAGTTCTCCACCGCCGTGCTGATCCTGCCGTTTATATTAACGCTGACCATTCCGTCGGCGCTTTGCGGCTTTCGTCTCAGCCAGCTTCTGCCGGTTATCGCCCTGGTGCTGTCGATTATTCTTGGGGTGGCCGTTGGCGGGGCCGGGAGTATCACCTTTCCGCTACCGGCGCTTATCTGGTGCGCGATTCGTTATCCGCTGCCGCTGACCTGTCTGCTGACCTTTATGACCGGGATCAGCGAAATTCTGCTGGTGGCAAACTCGCTGATACATCTCTCGCCCGATGCGCGAATGCAGCCATGGCAGCTGTTTTCAACGCGTCTCGGCATTGCCGCCATGTTGATTAGCCCGGTGATTGTCGCCTCCAGCGTCGAAGCGATTAATAATCTGGTGAAACAGCTGGCGCTGCGGGCCGATTTTGATTTCCAGACGCGGGTCTATTCGCGCTCCGGATTGAGCGAGGCGCTGAAACGCCAGCCGGTGTCGCCCGCGCAGCTGTTGACGGTGATGGTGCTGGATATCGACGGCTTTAAACGCGTTAACGATAGCTGGGGCCACGAGTGCGGGGATTGCGTATTGGCCCAGTTCGCGCAGCAGGTGCGGCTGTTGGCCGGCGAGCAGGGAATGGTGGCGCGTATCGGCGGAGAAGAGTTCGCTGTCGCTACCCTCAGCGCTACGCCGCAGGAAGGGCAGCAGCTGGCGGAGAAGATCCGTCAGGGCGTAGAGGCGCAAACCTTTATCTGGGGGCAACAGCAGATTAAGCTGACCGTCAGTATGGGACTGGAGTGTCGTCAGGTAGGGAGCGGACGGATCACCGAACTCTTTAATCAACTGCTGATGGCCGCCGACGATTATCTTATTAGCGCCAAACAGGCGGGGCGCAATCGTATTTGTACGCCGGCTCAGGACGGCGCGCGGTAATAAGAAAATACGATGGCTATTCTGCTTGTGTTAAATATAAGTTAAAAAGATAGTGATGTGGTCAATTTCAGGGAGCGACCCATGACCACATCCATTTCTCTGCGCACGCTGTCGCGTGACGATATTCTCGCAAACCTTTGCCAACTCAGCGATATTCTGACCAGCTGCGTCAACGGCGGCGCGTCGGTCAGCTTTATGCAGCCATTTTCCCCCGGGACGGCGACTGCCTTCTGGCAGCGAACGGCCGCGAGCGTGGCCGCCGGAGAGCGCCTGGTGCTGGTCGCGGAAAATGAGCAGCAGATTGTCGGTACCGTCCAGCTGGTTATCGATCAGCCGGAAAATCAACCGCATCGTGCTGACGTGGCCAAACTTTTGGTTCACCAAAATGCCCGGCGTCAGGGGCTGGCCAATGCCCTGATGAGCTATCTGGAACAGATTGCCCGCGAACAGGGCAAGTCGGTTCTGGTGCTGGACACGGCTACCGGCAGCGGCGCGGAGCGCTTCTATGTCCAGTGCGGCTGGGAGAAAGCCGGAGAAATCCCGCGCTACGCCCTCATGCCGGACGGCACGATGACCGCCACTTCACTGTTCTATAAGTTCCTGCAGTAACCGCAGCAGGTTTGATCAAAACACGGTTTTACTCTTAGAAAAGCTGATAAGTTATTACACCAATTACTCAGGTTGTATGACGACTCTAAGAGGGAACCTATTGTGAACACATTAAATCGTCGTGATTTTCCCGGCGCGCAGTACCCTGAACGTATCATTCAGTTTGGTGAAGGCAACTTTCTTCGGGCATTTGTCGACTGGCAGCTTGATCTGCTGAATGAGCATACCGACCTGAACGCCGGCGTGGTGATTGTTCGTCCGATTGACAGCGCCTTCCCGCCGTCTCTCAGCACTCAGGATGGGCTATATACCACCATTATTCGTGGCCTTAACGAGCAGGGCGAGGCGGTCAGCGACGCGCGTTTGATTCGCTCCGTTAACCGGGAAATCAGCGTTTATGCGGAGTACGACGAATTTCTGCGGCTGGCCCATAACCCGGACATCCGCTTTGTGTTTTCCAACACCACCGAAGCGGGCATCAGCTACCACGCGGGCGATCGTTTTGACGATGCGCCGGCGGTCAGCTATCCGGCAAAACTGACCCGTTTGTTGTATGAGCGCTACACGTTTTTCGGCGGCGCGCTGGATAAGGGCTGGCTGATTATTCCCTGTGAACTCATCGACTATAATGGCGAGGCGCTGCGTGAGCTGGTGCTGCGCTATGCGCACGAGTGGGCGCTACCGGCGGCGTTTATCCGCTGGCTGGGTGAGGCTAACGCCTTCTGTTCCACGCTGGTGGATCGGATTGTGACCGGTTATCCCCGGGATGAAGCCGGGGCAATCGAAGCCCGGCTGGGTTACAAAGATGCTTTCCTCGCCACCGCTGAGCATTTCTATCTGTTCGTTATTCAGGGGCCGAAATCGCTGGCCGCTGAACTGCGGCTGGATAAATTACCGCTCAACGTCCTGATTGTTGACGATATTAAACCGTATAAAGAGCGCAAGGTCGCCATTCTTAACGGCGCGCATACGGCGCTGGTGCCGGTTGCCTTCCTGGCGGGGCTGGATACCGTGGGTGAAGCCATGAATGACGCGGAGATCTGTTCATTCGTGGAGAAGGCCATCTTTCAAGAGATCATTCCGGTACTCGATCTCCCGCACGAGGAGCTGGAATCGTTTGCCCGGGCGGTGACCGGCCGTTTTCGCAATCCGTATATCAAACATCAGCTGCTATCCATCGCGCTAAACGGCATGACCAAATACCGGACCCGTATTCTGCCGCAGCTGCTGGCAGGGCAGGAGAAAGGTGGTAAACTACCGCCACGCCTGACCTTTGCGCTGGCGGCGCTGATTGCGTTCTATCGCGCAGAGCGCGACGGGGAGAGCTATCCGGTGCAGGATGATGCCGAATGGATGACGCGTTATCAGGCGCTGTGGGCACAGCATCGTGACGGGCAGCTGAGCACCCGTGAACTGGTGACAGCGGTGCTGGCGGTTGAGTCCCATTGGGGACAGGACCTGACGCAGGTGGCTGGCCTTGTTGAACTGACAGCCCGCGATCTGCAAGCGATCCTGCAAAACGGGATGCGTGCCGCCGTTAAGCCGCTGTGTTGATTGAAATGTAACCCGGCCACTGCCGGGTTATTTATTACCTAATTATAGTTACAACATACATAAGCTTCACCCTACAATAGACCGCGCCGGTCTGCAACGCCAGCGCCAGGTCGTCTGCCAGAGGCAACGCGGAGACGACAGATAAAGGCCAATAAGGGTAAATTATGTCCGCATCGCTTGAAGAAATTTTCTGACAGGAAAATAATGGTTTATCTCATGTATCACCATCGACAGAATGGCGAGATCGAAACCCGTGCCGGAGTTCCCTGCAGGATCCGGGGTAAAGAGAGGAAAATCAATGGTCATTGATATTCGTGATATCCATGCGCAGGACAAAGCGCAGTGGCTAACGCTGTGGCAAGGCTACACCTCTTTTTATGACTGCCCGCAGCCGGAAGATGTGACCGAATACACCTGGCAGCGTTTACTGGATAGCGCATCCCCGGTTTTCGCACGGGTGGCCGTTGCTGGGGAGCGGGTGGTGGGGTTTGCCATTTGTGTGCTCCATGAAGGAACGTGGGTCAAGACTCCCGTATGCTATCTGGAAGATCTGTTCGTCGACCCACAGATGCGCGGCCAGGGTATTGCCAGGCGACTGATGCAGGCGCTGCAGACGGAGGCGAAACAACAGGGATGGTCTCGTCTTTACTGGCATACGCGAGCGGACAACCCGGCCCGGCGCTTATATGACGAATTTACCCCCGCGGATGACTACGTGCGTTATCGCGTGATGTTTTAAACCGTTCACGGCGGACGGTGTTGAGTAGTGCCAGACTATCCGCGGCAAACGACTCAGGAGAAGCAAAATGGAAAAACGTATCGAGACGGCCATTAACCTGATTATGTTTCTTTCGCTGCTGGCCACCGCGTGGGATCTTTCCCTCGTACACTCTCTTTCCTTGTAGAGCCGGTGCCGCAGGTCCCGCTGGCTTTTCGGCTCTCGCCAGCGGGGCGGGCAATCCCCGCATTTATGCGGGGATGACCTGTTTCGCGCGGCCGGAGATCAGGATGCGTAATCGGCAAGATACTCCTCAATCATCCCGGTAAAGTCTTCATTGGCGGTAAATCCTAGCTCGTGCGCATAGCGCGTATCGAAGTCACCAGGCCAGGAGTTAACAATTCGCTCAATGGTCGCGTCCGGGGCAAACTCGATATGTTTCCCGGCGTCGGGGCCAACAACCTGAGCCAGCGCCGTCACCATCTGTTCAACCGTGACCGACAAACCGGCAAGATTTATCACCCGACCTGCGGTGAAGCGTGAGTCTTCAATATCGTGCCCATGGATGAGCGCTTCAATTGCTTTTCGCGGCGAGAGTAGCCACAGGAGGGTATCCCGCGTAACCGGACAAATGGCATGCTCCCCGTTAATGGGTTCGCGAATGATCCCGCTGGCGAAGCTTGACGCCGCCTTGTTCGGCCGCCCCGGCCGCACAACGATGGTCGGCATCCTCAGGCTTCTGCCGTTGACCCAGCCGCGGCGGGTATAGTCGGCGAGGAGCAGGTCGCAGATCGCCTTTTGCGTACCGTACGAACTTTGCGGCATCCAGACCTCCCGGTCGCTGACCTTCGCGGGAAGGTTTCCACCAAATACCGCTACTGAGCTGGTCGTGACCAGCTTGACAGGACGGTTAAGCTGGCGAAGCTGCTCAAGCAGCTGGCGGAAGGCATCGACGTTGATTTGCATACCGGTGTCGAACTCCTGCTCAGCCTGACCCGAAACAATAGCGGCCAGGTGAAAAACGCTATCCACCGCGGCGGGCAGGACTGATTTTAACCTGCTGCTGTCGCTGATATCACCGGTCACGACTTCCAGACGGCTATCGTCGATGCCTTCCAGCGCGCACCTGTCAAAGGCGATGAGCCGGCCAATTTCCCGCTGGATGCCGTGATTATCTGCCAACGTTTCCCGCTGCAGGAGCGCTTTTACCAGCAGACTTCCCAGAAATCCCGCGGCGCCGGTGACAACAATAGTAAGCTTCTTATTCATATATTCATTCTCAATGTGATTAGTGGTTAACCATGCGGGCTGGTATACGAAATATCGCGGCGGCACCAATAAATAACGTTGCCGAAATTATTAACGTCCCGGTCAGCGTTGAGTGCGTCATATCGGTTAAAAGCCCCATCACCCAGGGGGCGACAAAGCCAGCAAGGTTACCGAATGAGTTGATAATCGCGATACCGACCGCCGCCGATGCGCCGCCAAGGAATGCCGTCGGCAGGCTCCAGAAAAGCGGGAGGGTACTCAGCCCACCGGCCGCGCCAATCGTCAGACCGATCATCGCGATGACTAAATCATGGCTGAACAGCGCGGCAATAATCATTCCGGTGCCGCTCATTATCGCAATGAGCGCCAGGTGCCAGCGCCGTTCCCGGCGCTTATCCGCACTGCGGGAAACGATTATCATGGTAAAAATTGCCGCCGCGTACGGAATGGCCGTTAATAACCCCACTTTCAGCACATCACCTTCTCCCGCATTATGAATGAGCGTCGGCATCCAGAAACTGACGGTATAAAATCCTGCGATTAAACAAAAATAGATAAATGTTAATAGCCACACTTTGGGATTTGAAATAACGGCCCGCATCCCGCTGTGATCGGCGTTTTTAACGGTACCATCGGAATGGATCCTTGCTTCCAGAAGCGCTTTTTCATCGGCGGTTAACCATTTCGCCTGCGCTATACGGTCGGTCAGTAAGAAAATAACCAGAATACCAACCAGAAACGAAGGTACCCCTTCAATGATATAAAGCCATTTCCACCCGGCCAGTCCGCCGTACTCGTGAAAATGTCCCATGATCCAACCCGATAACGGCGCGCCTAAAATTCCCGATAGCGGTACCGCGGTGGCAAAGAGGGCAAACATCCGTCCTCGGCGATAGCTTGGAAACCAGAAGGAGAGATATAAAATAACGCCGGGATAAAAACCGGATTCGGCGACACCTAAGAAAAAGCGGACGGTATAAAATTCAAAGGGTGTCGTTACGAATGCGGTGAGCGGTGCGATGAGCGCCCATGAAATCAACAGCCCGCCCAGAAGACGCCGAGCGCCAAAACGGTGGAGGATCATATTGCTGGGAACTTCAAAAAAGAAAAATCCCACAAAGAAGATGCCCGCACCAATGCCGTATACCGTATCGGAGAAAGAAAGATCGCTCGACATCTGTAGCTTAGCAATGCTGACGTTCACCCGATCAAGATAGGCGAGGATATAGCAGATCATTAATAACGGAAGCGTACGTCTGACGACTTTTCTCCAGATAAACTCCTCGTTTAATGAACGAGCAGGCGTCTCCAGACTCAGGGTTGAGTGATTGGACATAGTTCTATCTCCAGAATGATGAAGGAGTGATTTCCTCATCGGGGTATAATTAAAAAAGCTAATTTTTAGTTATTCAGCCACCGCTGCGCCCATGCTAAACCGGCTGATGTCGTGCCTCGCGGACTATATTCGGCGGCGACATAGCCCGTGTAATTTACTTTTTCCAGTATTGAGAAAATCCATGCGTAATCCACCTCGCCATCGATGGGTTCATGGCGCTCCGGCACCGAGGCAATTTGCACGTGGCCGATATATTCTTTCAATTCTTTAATTAAATGAGTGAGGTTACCATCGACCTGCTGGGCGTGAAAAACATCGAACTGCAGGCGAACGTTATTCATTCCTGTGCGTCTGAGATATTCCACGGCTTGATATTGGCTGGAGAATAAATAACCTGGACGGGTGGCCGGTGCCAGGCCTTCAAGCAGAATGGTTATTCCGCTCTCTTGCGCGTTCTCTGCCGCATACCTGACGTTGTCAATAAACGTATTATCGCATTGCGATTTATCCAGACCATGGGTGACGCCGGCCATGACGTGGACCGCCGGGCAGTTGAGATGTCTGGCATAGCTCAGGGCCAAATCAATGGCTTTGCGCGCCTCTTTTTCCCGACCTGGCAGGGCGGACAATCCCCATTCCCCGCGTGAGATATCACCCGCAGGCGTGTTAATGCCCACCAGTTGCAGATGATTTTTGTTCAGTTCAGCGGCAATCATTTCCGCCGGGTATTCATACGGAAACCAGACTTCAACGGCCGAAAATCCGGCCCTGGCGGCCAGAGTAAACCGCTCGGGCAAGGGGCATTCGGTAAAGAGCATGGATAAATTTGCGGCGAGTTTCATCATGACATTCCTCTTAAAACGGCAATTTGTTCATCATCCAGATAGTTCACCGCGCTGTTCCGCAAGGTGAAAAATAAGCGCGCAGAGGCCTCCATTTCTTCGAGATTATCTGCGGCATCGCGAAGTGAAGAGCCCGTGACCACCGGGCCATGGTTGGCCAGTAAAAACGCCTTATGTTTCATTGCGCGATGGGCAAGCCAGTGGCCAATTTCCGGATCGCCCGGACGAAAATAGGGCGCTAACGGCACCTCGCCGACCCGCATGACGACGTAGGGCGTACACGCCGGCAGCGTATTTCCCGGATCGACGCCCTGCAGACAGGAAATCGCGGTGAGGTAGTGGCAATGGAGATGAACGACCGCGCGACACTGTGGGTTATTGCGGTAAAGCATCAAATGGAATCCGACTTCTTTCGAGGGCTTATCGCCGGACAGCAGCACGCCATCCATGTTCACATGCGATAACGTTTCAGGGCAGAGGTCCCCCAGACAGGAACCGGTCGGGGTGGCCAGAATGGTTCCGTCATCCAGCAACACGGAAAGATTTCCCGCCGACCCGGTGGCATAGCCGCGCTGAAAAAAAGAGCGGGCGATAGCGACCATCTGGTCGCGCAGTAAAGATTCTGTCATAACGTAGCCTCTGGCTGCTGGGCGCGGGAAAAAAATGCCGGATCGCCAAAATTGCCTGATTTCAGTAACAAATAGAGCTGACGGTCATCGGCTTTGATCCACGGCACGCCAGGAGAGACGGCCTTACCGATATGAAAACAACGAATATGGAGTGACTCCGTCACGGCGCCGGAGGTTTCGCCCCCCGCCACGATAAAGTAGGTGACACCCGCTTCAGCAAGACGCCGGGCCAGCATCGCGAACAGCTTTTCGATCATTACGCGGCTGGTTTCCGCGCCGTATTGCCTCTGGATCTCTTGCAACGCCCCGACCGACGTAGTGGCATAAATCAGGGGGGCCAGGGATGTTGGCGGCAGGGCCTGCCGCCAGGCGATAATCGTCGCAACGTAGTCGGCCAAATCCGCTTCTTTTTCCAGTAATCCCGCAACGTCAATGGCCATCGACGGGCCTGTTTTTACGTAATGTGCTACCTGCTGCTGGGTTTGCTCGGAGCACGATCCTGAAAGAATCACGGTATTGGCAGCATCGGGGACGACCGTAAAAGGAGGCGAATGGATAGCCGTATCCTCAGACCAGGCTTTAGCCAGTCCCGCCGCCAGACCCGATCCGCCGGTCACGAATTTCATTTCCCGCAGGGCGCGCCCCTGCAGGTCAAGATGCGCATCGGTGAGGGCATCAAGAACGACGTAGCGATAACCCGCGGCGGAGAGTTCCGTAATGCGTCGGGTCAGCCGCGCGGGCCCTTCCTCGAGCAGCTGCGCGCTGATAAGCGCACATTTCCCCTCGGCTTGCCGCTCCATCAGGCGACGCAGATCGCTATCCTGCATCGGGTTGACCGGATGATTGCGCATGCCAGACTCTTGCAGCAGGCGATCCCCGACGAACAAATGTCCTTGATATACCGTCCGACCGTTTACCGGCAGCGCCGGTGAAATCACCGTCACGGCGCAATTTAATGCCGCCAGCAGGGCATCCGTCACGGGCCCGATATTACCTTGTGCGGTACTATCGAAGGTGGAACAGTACTTGAAGTAAAAGCGGTCGCAACGCTGGCGCTGTAACCATTGCAGGGCGTTAAGCGACAGGCTAACGGCTTCTGCCGCCGGGACAGCGCGTGATTTTAGGCTAATAACCAATGCTTTTGCCTCACCGGCATAGTCTTCGTCGGGAACGCCGCTGAAGAGGCGGGTCTCGATCCCGTTATTCGCCAGAAAACTGGCGATATCCGTTGCGCCGGTAAAGTCATCGGCAATGATGCCTGCTTTCATAAACAATCCTCTATATGGGCTATGAGTGTTAATTTTCGATATTTTGTGGTGTTAAATGTTAATATCCTTGAATGGAAGGGGAAAAAAAGAGAGTTTAATCACATAAAATAACATTAATTACCTAATATTCACATTACCGACGCTACCAGGCGGATGGACAGGACAAAGCGGTGTGATAAAATGTGAAAAAGTGAGCAGTTAGTTGATGCCAGGAGAGAAAGATGCTGCCTCTGGAAAGACAAGAAAAAATACTCGGGATAATTAAGGATAAAGGCGTTGTCAGCGTCGGGGAGCTGGTTGATGCGCTGGGCGTATCGCACATGACCATCCGCCGGGATATTCAGCGGCTGGAGCAGCTCAATGCCTTAGCCAGCGTCTCCGGCGGCGTTGCGTTGCCGCAAAGAACACGGCTGCTGAATGAACCTTCTCATCGGGATAAGACCCTGATGTTTCCTCAGGAAAAAGAAGCGATTGGCCTGGCCGCCATGAGCCACATTCCGCAGAACAGCACGATCTACCTCGATGCCGGCACCACGACGCTGGCGCTCGCCCGAAAATTAGTCGACCGCAAGGATTTGCTGATCGTAACTAATGACTTTGCGATCGCCAATCTGATGATTGAGCAGGGTCAGGGGGAGCTGATTCATACCGGCGGCAGGCTTTGTCGTGAAAATCAGTCCACCGTCGGGCATTTGACCGCCGTCATGCTGGAAAATCTGTTTATCGACGTTGCGTTTATTTCCGCCTCATCGTGGAATCTGCGTGGACTATCTACGCCGAATGAAGATAAAGCCATTGTTAAACAGTCAGTTGCAAGGGTTAGTGAGAAATGTATTTTGCTCAGTGATTCATCGAAATATGGCAAAATGGCCAATTTTCTCGTACTGCCTCTAAGCGAACTCGACCTTATTATCAGCGACGTTGGGCTAAGCGGCGCTGTCGCGCAGCTTGCCGACCTGAAGGTCGCGGTTGAGCTAGCCCCGTAGGCCGGTGCTTCCCCGGCACTGAACACCGGGGAATCAACGCGGTTCACCGCGGCAGGCGACGTGCGACAATAAACAGGCGTGGAAACAGAAGCAGCACCTTTCCGTTACACTGTAACGGATAGTGTTGCTGTAATAGCGCCAGATAGCGTTCCAGAAAGGCCTCCCGCTGCGTATCATCAAGCGCTTGCAGGAACGGGCGGAGCCCGGTGGATTGCAGCCAGTCGATAATGGCCTGATGCGAGGCTAAAGGGTGGTAATAGGTGGTACGCCAGATATCAACCTCACAGCCGCTGCGGGTCAGGATATCGTAATATTCCTGCACGCCGGGCAGCGGATGACGCCCGCTTTCCGGGTAGCCCTGCTCCTGCGCAACCTGGCGCATCAACGTATGCGACGGCTCCTGCCAGTTATCCGGCATCTGTACCGCCAGCACCCCGCTGTCCGTCAGCAGGCTGACGAGGTGTGGGAACAGCGTTTGATGGTCCGTCAGCCATTGCAACGAGGCATTGGCATAGATCAGATCGGCCGGGCGCTCGGGGTGATACGCCCGGATATCGGCGGCGACGAAGCGGCAGGACGGTAAGGTGCGCGCAGCGTCCTCCAGCATGGCCGGGGAGTTATCGACGCCAACGATCGTCGCCTCCGGCCAGGCCTGGTGCAGGAGAGCGGTGCTGTTGCCAGGCCCACAGCCCAGATCGATGGCCAGCTTTACCGGGTGATGCGCGATTCGGGCTGACTAATTCAGCGGCGGGGCGCGTACGTTCTGCGCCAAACTGCAGATATAACGAGGGATTCCAGTCTGCCATAGATGACTCCGGATGAAATAAACTCGTTCATCAGCATAGATGGCAATGCCGGCAGGTAAAATGTTTTTTGTCTGGTCCGGCTATTTTTTTGCTCTCTTTTCGTGACAACGTCACGTATACAGCGCGGTGCGGGGCGCAAAATCGGCTGATGGTGGCGGAGCCGGGCAATCCGGCTTCCCTGGCCGCTTAGTCGCTGTTTTTGAGGGCTTCGGCGCGGCTGGCCGTGGCGTAGACGAAATCAAGCATTGGCTCCAGATCGGTATCATATCCGGCCTGAATAATTTTACCGCGCAGCCATTCAATTTCGCTGGTGATATCCGGGTGGAAAATATTGTTATCCTGGGCGCGGCGTAGCCATTTCAGCAGAAAGTTATTCTTTCCTCTGATGCCGCCTGCTTTTTTGGATTTTCCATGTATTTTCAGCGCGACTAAAATGCAGTAGTAGAAATGAACGCGCTGATTAAAACTTTGATGCATTTGTCTATTTCCCGCCAGACTCAGGAACTCACCGGCCAGGCCGGTGACTCGGATTGGGCGACGTGACGGGCCTGGATCTTTTGTCATCCGATCTCTGTTATTTCACCCGTCCTGCCAGTACGTCTGTTACCAGACGTAACAAGGATGTTGGCATGGATGCCGAATCACAGTCAATTATTGATTAGTTTTTTACCGCTTTCCGGCACCCCGTGGCTACCGGAAAGCACGCTTTAGCCATGAGGTAAACTGGCGCGTTGTTGCAGGTAAACACGCAAAATCAAGATAAATGCCGCAACGACAACCGCAGCCGCCAGCAGATAAAGGGTGTCCAGATCGTAATAACCGGCGACCCAGCCGGCAACGGGGCCGGTTAGTCCAAGGGCTAAATCAAGAAACGCCGAATAGGTACCGAGCGCGGTACCCTGATTTTGTTCTTCAACCTGCCTGACCGCTTCAACGCCCAGCGCCGGGAACACCAGCGAAAAACCGGCCCCGGTCAAAAACGCGCCGAGACCGGCAACCCAGGCGGAAGGGGCCAGCCAGATAATCACCAGCCCCAGGCACTCCACGGCGAAGCACACCAAAGAGACAGCGATGCCGCCATAGCGGGTAATCACGTTGCCTAACACCAGACGAATGCAGATAAAACCGACGCTGAACAGCGAGAGCGTGAATGCCGCGCCCTGCCAGCCGTGCGCGGAAAAGTAGAGGGTAATAAACGTCGCGATGACCCCAAATCCTACGGTACCCAGCGCGAGACCGAGACCGTACGGCCAGATCTTACGCACCACCGCATGAAACGGGGCTCTGACCCCGGCGACCACGCTGACATCCTGCCGCGTGCGGGCAAAGAGCAGGCCGATGGCGGCGACCGCCACCACCACGGCGGCAAAACCGCTAATGCCAAAATAACTATTCAGCAGGACCCCCAGCGGGGCGCCGACCGCCATGGCGACGTAGGTTGCGACCCCGTTCCATGAGATCACCCGCGAGGTATGGATGGCGCCGACGGTCTTAATCCCCCACAGGGTGGCTCCGGTAGCGGTAAAGCTTTCGCCGACGCCGAGAAAAATACGTCCGATCAGCAACGCGCTAATCGCCAGCAGCGGCACAGACTGCAGGAGGACGGCGACAAGGGTAAACAGACCGCTCAGCAGACAGCAGACGATCCCGAGGCTGACGACCTTTTTCGGCCCCCAGATATCCGTATAGCGCCCCGCGTGCGGGCGGCTGACCAACGTCGAGATATACTGCAGGCTGATGACGACGCCGGCAATAAACGTACTGTATCCCAGCTGATAATGGATATAGCCGGGTAAAACGGCCAGCGGCAGGCCGATGGACAGATAGCAGATACAGGTAAAAACGACGATCGAAATAATGCGCAGATTAAGCTGAGTATGGCTGACTGAAGTGCTCATAACGTCATGGTATTTAAAACGAAGGAGCGATCAGCATACCGCAGACCCGGCCGTATGGACGAGTCCAGGATGCATTTTCTCGCCGTTTTAGCCAAACCCACCAAAATTAGCGTCAGGGTAAGACGAATCTGTGTACGTCAGCCTGTGGTGCGGTGCGGCCTATCTATGCTGGCGGGGTATCCAGCTCCTGTTTCGCCCGCGCCGGGCCTTTGACTCCCGGCCTGCCACGACACGGGCAATCGGCGGCTGGGATGTCAAAGGGCTGTTCGGTGTCGCCGCCAGCCCTCCCGGGGGCTGAGAACCGCTGAGATATCCGCCCGTCGCCGCCATATTTCGTTCCCTGACGAAGCATCTTCGTCCGTCTGCGCTTAGCTTTCTCGTCAGAGGGCAGACCCGCAGCGCGCGATCGGCGTCGCTTGCTTGTCTGTCGATTCCTGACAATAATAAAAAGAGAATTAAATATATAAATGATTCTTTTTTTTGAGATTTAAAGGCGGGGTACTGAGTGAAGGCAACCGAACACCGGCCAGAACGGCGGGCTTTTTTGCTGGCGTTAGCTGTCTCAGTCGTGCTGATTATTGGCATGGGATATGGCCGTTTTGCCTATACCGGCATTCTCCCGCTGATGCTCAATGAACAGGTGCTATCCCTGCACCAGGGCAACCTGGCGGCGTCGGTCAACTACGCGGGCTACCTGCTGGGGGCGCTCCTGCTGGCGAAAGCCAGGCCGGCCGACAGTACGCGCTTAAATCTTATTTCGGTATTGTTAACGCTGCTATGCCTGGCGCTACTGGCCTGGGTAACTTCGCCGCTGGCGATCGTCATGGTCCGTGGTATCGCCGGGATGCTCAGCGCCGTAACGCTGATTGCCGCCTCGCTGTGGCTGCTCCAGCACATGAAACACCATCATGGCGCGCCGGTGCTCTATTCCGGGGTGGGGATGGGGATATTTCTCTCCGCTGAGGTTATCTCCCTCGCTAAGGCCTGGGCGCTGACCAGCCCGCAAATCTGGCTCCTGTGCGCCTGCAGCGGCGCGGTTCTGTTTTTAGGCGTGCTGCGCCTGCTGTTGACGCCGGCGCAGGAAGCCATCGTCTGGCCGTCGCAGGCGCAAACGCCCCCTGCGGCCGAAGAAGGCCGCCCCGGCGATGCCTGGCGTCTGTTAATGGTGTACGGCTTCTCCGGGTTTGGTTACATCATTACGGCGACCTACCTGCCGCTGTTTTTATCGGCTTCGCTGGCGCATATCGACCCGGTACAAATCTGGGCGCTTTTTGGCCTCGCGGCGGTGCCATCGTGCTTTATCTGGCACAAACTGGTAGCCAGATTCGGCTACCGTCGGGCCTTTACCGCTAACCTGGTGGTACAGGCGATCGGCGTGATCCTTCCGGCATGGAGCCACTCCTTACTCTTTTGTTTACTGAGCGCCATTCTGGTCGGTTTTACCTTTATGGGCACCGTCACCATTGCGCTCCCGGCAGCGAGGAGGCTCAATCATCTGGTGAAATTCAATATGATCGCCGCGATGACCGCCATTTACGGCATTGGACAAATCATCGGGCCGCTGGTCGCCGGGACGCTGTATAACCTCACGGGGTCATTTAATTCTTCGCTGGCGGCCGCCGCGCTGGCGCTGCTGTTGGCTGCCGGGCTGGTGAGGCTCAGAACAGGGTGCTAAAGCGGGCCAGCCGATGACAGATTCGAGGCCGTCGCCAGCAGCTGACGCAGTTCACTGAGCGCCGGTGATGTATATCCCCGTCGCCAGATCAGCTGCGTCAACGCCTGGCCGATCGGTCGGGTGTGGCTATTTTCCGGCAGGGTCATAATGTCAATGACGCTTTGCGGCAGGATACCGGCATAGCCGCCGGAAGCGATGCAGGCGACCATCGCGTGGTACGAGCCGACATCCTGGACGTCAATCGGCTGGTTGGCAAAAAACGCCTCCCCCCGCGCCCGGTAGGTACAGCCGATGGGAAAAGCCGCGAGCCTGCAGGCGGGCCGATCTGCGGGGGTCACCAGCATCAGCTGTTCGGCAAAAACGCCGAGGTATTCGATATCCGTGGGGCAGGCGGGCTCGCCAGCGACAACCGGCAGGCACACCAGCGCGCAATCGAGGGCGGCGTTCTGAACGCGTTCGGTTAACTGCTGCGTGGGCAGGGTTTGCAATGTCAGCGCCACCGCCGGGCACGCTTCGCGAAACTGCGCCAGCAGCGGGATAAGCCGACTGGCCGCGGTGGCCTCCATCGCCCCCAGCCGCAGGTTGCCGCCGGGCGTCGTCGGGTGCAGCGCCTGTCTGGCCTCTTCGCCGAGGCTCAGAATGCGGGTTGCATAGTCGAGGAACTGCCTGCCGGCAGCGGAGAGCACCATTTTTTTATTGCCGCGGACGAAGAGCTCGACGTCGAGTTCTTCTTCCAGCTGCTGGATGCGGGTGGTGATGTTGGATTGCGCCCGGCCCAGCGCCTTCGCCGCCCGGGTGATACTTTGCTCCTGCGCCACCCTTTGAAAGATCAGCAATGTGGTGTGGTTCATATTTTTTCTTCTACATATAGGAATAATATTGATCTTAACATCTCAAAAAGAGATGTTAAGCCTTGGGTATCACAAATTTAAGCAGGTTTTGCATGACCCGTAGCCTTACGCAGCGACTCGACATCGCTTATCCCATTATCCAGGCGCCGATGGCCGGCGTCGCCACCCCCGCACTGGCAGCGGCAGTGAGCAATGCCGGGGCCTTAGGCTCGCTGGGGTTAGGGGCGTCATCGGTGGCTCAGGCGGAAACGTTGATCGACAACACCCGTCGTCTGACGGCGCAGCCCTTCAACGTCAACCTGTTTTGCCATGCGCCGGCGCAGAGGGACTCCGACCGCGAAGCGCAGTGGATAGCCGCGCTGCGTCCACTTTTCGCCCGTTTTGGCTGCGAGCCGCCGGAAGAGCTCGCGGAAATCTATCCGCCTTTTTCCGCCAATCCGCAGATGGCAGACCTGCTGCTTGACCTGAAGCCAGCGGTGGTCAGTTTTCATTTCGGCGTGGCCGATAAGACCTTTATTCGTCGTCTGCGCGAGCGGGGGGTGGTAACGATGGCCAGCGCCACCTGCGTGGCTGAGGCGCAGCAGATAGCCGCGCAGGGGATCGATATCATCATCGCGCAAGGTTATGAGGCCGGCGGCCATCGCGGGATCTTCGATCCGCAGGCCGACGATCGGCAGATGAGTACCGCAACCCTGGTTCAGGCGCTGCAGCGCGTCGTGTCGCTGCCGGTTGTTGCCGCGGGCGGCATTATGGATGGCGCAGGGATTAGTCGCGTCATGCGGTGCGGCGCGGCGGGGGCACAGCTGGGGACAGCGTTCCTGCTCTGCCCGGAATCGGCTACCGATGCCGGATATCGTCAGGCGCTGACCTGCGCTCGCGATCCGCAAACCGTGATGACCGCGGCGATTTCCGGCCGCCCGGCGCGCTGCGTCGATAATGCCTTCTGCGAGATCGGGCGACGCAACCCCGCCTGTCGGCCTCCGGACTATCCGGTGGCGTATGATATCGGTAAAGCGCTGGCCGCGGCGGCAAAAGCGCAGGGGGATTATCGTTTTGGCGCCCACTGGGCAGGACAGGGCGTCGGCGCGATCCGTGAGCTTCCCGCGGCGGAACTGATACAAAGATTCGTCGATGAATGCGGGTTTTAAACGGCAGAAGACCGACGGGATGTCGCCATGCCGCCGGCCCTCAGGGATTAACGCCGGTGGGCCAGTCGCCGTACCAGCCGGTCGCCGATCATCTGTACGCCTTGCACCAGCGCCACCAGGATCAGCACCGTGCCGACCATGACTTCGTTGTTAAAGCGCTGATAGCCGTAGCGAATCGCCAGGTCGCCCAGACCGCCGCCGCCGATAACCCCCGCCATCGAGGAAAAGCCAATCAGCATGACGATGGTCAGGGTAACGCCGGCCAGCAGCGTCGGTAGCGCCTCCGGCAGCAGGGATTTAAAGATCACATGCCAGATATTGCCGCCCATCGAGAGGATCGCTTCAATACGCCCGTAATCCACTTCGTCGAGCGCATTTTCCGTTAGCCGGGCGAAAAAAGGGAAGGCGCCGATGGTGATCGGCACTACCGCTGCGGTACTGCCGAGCGTCGTGCCGATGATCAAACGGGTAAACGGGATCAGGGCAATAAGCAGGACAATAAACGGCAGCGAGCGGCCAAAGTTAATCACGCCCCCCAGCAGGGCGTTGAGTTTCGGCATCGGCGCCAGGCCGTTTTTGCGGGAAATAAACAGCACCACGCCGGTCGGTAGCCCCAGCAACACGGTAAATAACGCCGCCAGGCCAACCATATACATCGTGTCCAGCGTGCCACCTGCCAACAGCGGCCAAAGATCGTCCCAGCTCATGCGACTGTACATAATGGCCTCCGGTGAAAACCGTGACGGGCGAGAAAATCACGTTCCGTTTGCGGATCGTGCAGCAGCGACTGGCGCAGCCTGGACCACGGCGCCACCAGCAGATCGGCGATTCTTCCGCTTTCAACGATTTCGCCATTCTCCAGCAGCGCGGCGTGGTCACACAGGGTTTTGACCACCTCGAGCTCATGGGTGATCAACACAATCGTCAGGTTCAGACGCTGGTTAATATCGGCGAGCAGCGCCAGCACCGAGGCGGTGGTCTCGGGGTCCAGCGCGCTGGTTGCTTCGTCGCACAGCAGCACCTCCGGTTTTGCCGCCAGCGCCCGGGCAATGCCGACGCGCTGCTTTTGCCCGCCGGAAAGCTGGGAGGGGAACGCCTGCGCTTTATCGCCAAGCCCCACCAGTTCGAGCAGCTCCGCCACCCGCTGCCGACGCGCGCTTTTTGCCACTCCGGCAATCTCCAGCGGCACCGCAACGTTGTCGGCGACGCTGCGCGCATGCAGCAGGTTAAAATGCTGAAAGATCATCCCGGTACGCAGCCGGTAGTCGCGCAGCGCGGATTTATCCATCCGGGTAATATCATTCCCGTTCACAATAATGCGGCCCGCCGTGGGCCGCTCCAGTAAATTCAGACAGCGTATCAGCGTACTTTTTCCCGCGCCGCTGCGCCCAAGGATGCCGTAAATGGCGCCTTTCGGCACATGCAGGGAGACATCGTTCAGCGCCGGTCGGCCCGTTCCGGCATAGGTTTTACTCAGCCCGATCACCTCAATCATGACTGCGGGGCAACCGGTATCACCGAGCCGTTATAGTGCTGACGAATAAAATCCGCCACCTGCGGCGAGGTCAGGTCTTTCGCCAGCTGCTTGATTCGCGGATCGTCGGCCAGCGACGGGTTGGTGACCAGAATATTGGCGTACGGGTTGTTGCTGGCGCTCTCCAGGCCGAGGGCATCTTTTGCCGGCGTTAAGCCCGCTTCCAGCGCATAGTTGCCGTTGATCACCGCCAGGTCGACATCATCGAGCGAGCGCGGGATCTGCGGTGACTCAATTTCGAGAATCTTCAGATGTTTCGGGTTTTCCACGATATCTTTGGGCGTCGCCAGGGTGGTGGCCGGGTCGGTGAATTTAGCATCCAGCTTGATCAGCCCCTGGCTTTGCAACAGAAACAGCGCGCGGCTCAGGTTGGTGGTGTTATTCGGCACCGCGACGGTGGCGTTTTCCGGCAGCGAGGCAAAGTCCTTGTGCTTACGCGAATAGATGCCCAGCGGTTCGATATGCACCGTCGCGGCAACGGTAAAGGTTTTGCCCAGCGCCTTCTCCTGATCTTTCAGATAGGGAACATGCTGGAAATAGTTGGCGTCAACGTCGCCGTTGGCCAGCAGCTCATTGGCGTTGACCCCGCTGGTCAGTTCCACCACTTTCAGATCGAGGCCCGGATCGATTTTTTTGATGTAATTGAGGATTTCCGCATGGGGAACCGGGTCAGCGGCAACGCGTAATGCGGCAGCCTGCGCGGACGTCCATGCCAGAGAAAGAGACAGTGCGACCCCTGCCAGTTTAAAAGCGGCATTTTTCATGATGTTTTCCTTTATTTTTATGGTTAAACGGTCGGTTGTTCAGCACGTTCGCGAAACAGGTCCTGGTAGTAACGTTCGGCGACATCCGGGTGCGAGCGTAAACGGCCTTTCAGGTAATTCCAGCCCACTTCACGCAGCAGCGGATTTTGCGGGTCGCTATCCGGCCCGAGCGCTTCTCGCGCGAGGTCAGGCGGCAGGGTGTAGACCGGCACGGTGGCATCGAGCTGCGCCCCGAGGAAAAAGGCAATAGAGAGTCGCTCTTGATTCGCCGGCGGGGAGATCACGCGGTGTACCGTGGCCCGCAGGTAACCGTTGGTCGCCAGCTCAAGCAGCTCGCCAATATTGACCACAAAGCTGCCGGCCAGCGGGGTGGCGTCGATCCAGCGATCCGGAGCCACTTCAACCTGCAGCCCTTTTTGCTCATCCTGGAGCAAGAAGCTGAGAAAGCCGGAGTCTTTATGCGCGCCGACGCCCTGGCTGCTCTGCGTCTCCTGCTGACCGGGGTAGCGGATCAGTTTGATATGCTCATTGGGTTTATTGCCATACAGGTTATCAAAGGCGTCCCGGGGCAGCTGCAGCGCTTCGGCAAAGGCGCGTAATAAGGTGATGCCGACCTGCGTCATGGCGCGCTGCCAGCTCAGCAGAGTGGGCTTCAGCGCGGGCAATGCTTCCGGCCATAAGTTGGGTCCCTGCAGACGCTGCCAGCGCGGCGCGTCGTCGTCCAGCAGCAGGGCCGGGCGCTCGGCGCCGATATCGAACTGTTCGCGCCAGTCGGGTTGCCCGCGGGTCAGCTCCGATGCGGCCCGGTTGTAGCCGCGAAAATGTGGAGAGTGGATCATCGCCACCGGCTGTTTTTGCTGCTCAGAAAGGGCAAAAAAGCGGCGGGATTGCAGCTGGACAGCATCTTGTAATGCGTCGTCGACACCGTGATTAATCAGATAGAAGAAGCCGATGTCCCGGGCGGCATGGCGCAGGTCGGCGAGGAAGGCGGCTTTCTCAGCGGGATCTGCGTAGCGGGCCAGATCGAGAATAGGCAAAGTGGTTGCGTTCATTGTGTTCTCCGAAGACGGCGTTCAGGTGATATCGTTGATTCAGGTTCAGGGTTCGGGGACAACAACAGCGCATGGTGATTTCCTCAGTCAGGTGGTTAAACCCAGCTTGCCTGAATGGAAAATTCTCAACCAATAACGTTCTTTTATAATTTATGACCGCGGCAGGTTCTGTGCTTTTGCGATTTTCGGATATAGACGAGCAGGGCAAGGGGGGGGCAGGTTATGGCTTAACCTGGGGCAAACGCGAAGTCCGGGCAAAATAAATGACAAAACACAGGGATGGATAAATAGAAATTAAAATCATTCTCATCTAAGCTATTGTCGCCCGACGATGTGCCGGGTGGTCCGCAACGGTAGCCGCGGGCGGTGACGACCGCAGCCGACATAGCTCCTGACATGGCCTCTGCGGCTTAATACTTACAAGGAGTTGTCAGATGGATAAAAAAATAGTGCTGGCGCTAGCCGTGACCTTTAGTACACCGGCGTTGGCTGAGACGGATTATGATAAAGCGGTGAACGCCTACCTCGAATATATCTGTGATTACAATACCAAATCCTTAATTAAAGAGGGCTCGAAAACTCCGTATAAAGAGTTGATTATCGCCTGTAAAAAAGGGGCGGATGATATCAGGAAATTTATCACCGACTGGCCAGATTTCGGCACTAATGAAGGCATCATCACCTTTCAGCGTACCGTCGCCCCCTATGCCCACGAAGGCACCGCGGAAAGCGCTTATAAAGATCAGATTTATCAATACGGCGCGGGCTCCTGGGGCATTGGCTATATCCAGAGTCCGGCAGCCAAAGCCAATACCATCAGGCAATGGAAACAAGGAAAGTTTAAGGTCAAATAACAGACCCGCAGCGCCCGCAGCGCCCGCAGCGGATTATTTTTCAACCACAGGGATGATAAATGAATACCAGTAGCAACATAAACGGATGGTTATATTTCCCGGCTCTCGGCCTGATCATTGCCTGCATCACCGGCACCTTCAACCTGTTCGCTATTGCCAGGTTATTTTTATTCAAACTCCTCAATGGCGAGCCCATTTCAATTCCGCTTGCCGGCTATCTCTTAACCGGGGGCGTTATTTACCTCGGGCTGCTCTATTTCGCGACATTTTGCTTTTTCAGCCACAAGAAAGCCGCGAAGAGGGCCATTACTGCTGGAGTTTTCTGCTTAATGGCAGCCTTATCCTGTTTTCCTGGTTTTATCTCGGGATGGCGGCTGAAATCAAAGAGATCGGATTGCTTCTTTCAATCTGCGTCGGCCTTTTCATCTGGGTGCCTTATTTCCTGTTCTCTAAAAGGATTGCGCGGGTGTTTTACAAGGAGTAGCCCGACGTTCGTCTTTAGTCTTGCGCCGGGCCGGGCGAGTCAGTATGGTGTGCGAAATTTCTCAGGTATTTCAGGATTCAACATGGCAATGCAGCCTTCAAAAGATCCTCTTCATGGCGTCCCCCTTGAGGCGTTGCTCAACGCCCTGGTGGCGAAGTATGGCTGGGCCGGGCTGGCGAAACGGATCAAGATTAACTGTTTTAAGAGCGACCCGAGCATTAAGTCGAGCCTCAAGTTTCTGCGCCGTACGCCATGGGCGCGCAAGGAAGTCGAAGCCCTGTATGTCGACTCCCTTGATGACGACGCGGCCAGCGGGTCGCAGACTGAGGCCGATAGCCCATGGGCAAACTGGCGCAATAAGCAACAGTAGCGTGAATGCTCTCAGGGATCGCGCGCCAGGACTGCGGTGGGCTACAGCACCGTTTCGCCGCGGGGTATATCGCGTAGCGAGCCTGGCGCCTTGCCGGTGATACGTTTAAAGGCCCGGCTGAAGGCGGCCAGTGAGCTGTAACCCAGTCTGAACGCCACCTTCTCCAGGCTCTGCCCCTCGTCAGAAATATACTGAACCGCCAGCCGCATGCGCAGCTCCGTCAGATAACGCGCGGGCGTGGTGCCGGTGGCGGAAAGAAAGCGCTCGGCGAAGACGGAACGCGATGTCCCGGCCTCGCGGGCCAGCTCTTCGACTTTCCAGTTCACTCCGGGCTGTTGATGCATGGCGTAAATCGCCCTGGCAAGTTTCGGATCGCGTAGCACCTGTACCCAGCCCGTCGCGTTGCCGCAGCCGCACTCCACCCAACCGCGGACAATCAGCGCCGCCACCACATCGGCGAGTCGCGCCAGAATCCCGGCATAGCCTGCCTGGCGGGTGAGGGATTCACGCTCCATCGCCAGCAGCAGAGGGTGAATTTCCGGCCAGGTTTTCAGCAGGCGACTCACCAGCATCACTTCCGGCATCGCCTGGACCAGCGGCTGCAGGCCCCCCAGTTCAAAATCCATGCAGCCGCTGAAAATCACGGCATTGTCCTGGGCGCTCTCCGCGCCGTCATTCTTGACGCAGCGCACCGTGTTACATACCGGTTCGCTGGGAAGTTGCATCACGTTGATAACCTGTGCGCGGTCGTCTGACAGCAGCGCGTGGCTCTCGCCGTTGGGAATAAACAGCGCGTCGCCACTTTCCAGATTCAGCTGCTGGCCGCTGGCCATCCGCAGCAGCACCGGCCCACGACTGATGAAGTGGAATTGCGCCTTGCCGGGAACATAGCTGAACTCCACCCCGAACGGGCGGACGGTTTCAATGCGGCGGTAGTTGACTCCCGACAGGCGCATGCCGCGCAGGAGTTCACTGGTAAGGTCGAGAGTCTGGCGGGTCATAAACGTAATCCCGGACGAATAATCAATAATTGCAGAGTATGCATCATAGATCGTCCGAACGGAAATCCCTAAGCTGACGAAATGTTAATTATTGTGGAGAGATGTATATGAGTTCTTGCATAGCAGCCGAAGAGGGTCTGGCGAATGCAAAACCCGCGTGGCGAGCCGTTTATGCGCTGGCGTTGGGCGTATTCGGCCTTATTGTTGCAGAGTTTCTTCCCGCCAGCCTGTTAACACCGATGGCCGCCAGTTTGCACGTGAGCGAAGGCATGGCGGGGCAGGCGGTAACCGCCACGGCCCTGGTGGCGCTGGTCACCGGGTTGCTGATTACCCCTGCCACCAAAAATATCGACCGTCGTTGGGTGCTGATGTTTTTTTCCCTGCTGCAGATTATCTCCAGCCTGATGGTGGCATTCGCCACCTCCCTGGAATTTCTGTTGCTGGGGCGCCTGCTGCTGGGGATTGCGATCGGCGGATTCTGGTCGATGTCCACCGCCACCGCCATGCGTCTGGTTCCTCCCGCCCTGGTACCGAAAGCGCTGGCGGTGATCTTCTCCGCCGTGTCTATTGCGACGGTAGTTGCCGCGCCGCTGGGTAGCTATACCGGCGCCCTGATCGGCTGGCGTAACGTCTTTATTCTCTGTACGGTGCCAAGCTTTATCGCGCTGCTGTGGCAATTGTGGGTCCTGCCGTCAATGCGCCCGGAAAGCGTAGGCAGTTTTGCCACCTTGTTTAAAGTCCTGCGCCGTCCCGGCATGGTGGGGGGAATGCTGGCCACCATCTTGATTTTCAGCGGCCATTTTGCCTTTTTCACCTATCTGCGTCCGTTCCTTGAGACCGTGGCACAGGCCAGCGTCGAAGGGGTCTCGTTGATTCTGCTGGGCTTCGGGGTGGCGAACTTTGTCGGGACCTCTATCGCCGGACATCTGCTGAGCAGAAGCCTGCGTTTGACTCTGGCGCTGGTTCCTTTTGCCATGAGCGTGCTGGCGTTGATGATGGTCACCTTCGGCCATATCGCGATGCTGGACGGCCTGTTGGTGGCGATGTGGGGCTTTGCCTTCGGCCTGGTGCCGGTCGGCTGGTCAACGTGGCTGGCGACAACGGTGCCGGATGAAGCCGAAAGCGCGGGCGGACTGCTGGTTGCGTCCATTCAGCTGGCCATCAGCGCCGGCGCGGCCGGCGGCGGGGCGGTGTTCGATCTTAACGGCGCCAGCGGAGTTTTTACCGGCAGCGGCCTGCTTCTGCTGAGCGCAATGATTATTGTCTTCACCAGCGTGCGGGTAAAATCCACGGTCAGCGAAGAGTGAACGATGCGCCTGCGGGCGCATTTTTTATCGCCTGCCGGGCTACCATCCCCCCCTTGCGCTCCAGCAGGCGATACTCTCCCTCGTCACGTTCTCTCCTTATAGGTCTCTGCTGATTCGCCAGTATAGCGGATCTCACTTTCTCTCTGCACATACGCACATACCCGGAACATGGCCGCGCACATCGGGGGTGCAAGGCGCGCCACGCAGTCAATGTCTTCGCAGCATGCTTTCATATAACCCACTGATAAATAAATGATACAAATCATGGCACGCTTAATGCTTAGCAGTATAAGTATTGGCGCAGACAGGGGAAATACAGTGGCGAAAAACAGACTAAGCGACAGCAGACCGGGGAGCGTGATGGCCGCGGGGACTCTTCACCAGGGGCAATTAACGGATGACAGGAGCTGCCGATGACCGTTCTCAGAGAACCTTTAGTTGTTCCGAAATGGGGTAAATGGACACAGCTTTCACTCGGCCTGATCTGTATGGCCTCGATTTCCAGTCCGCAATATGTCTGGACGCTGCTGACCCGACCGTTGACCGAGAAGCTGGGGGTGGGGTTAGCAGAATTGCAGGTGACTTTCTCGCTATTAATTATCCTGCAGACTTTCTTTTCCCCGTTCCAGGGGAAACTGGTTGAGAAATTTGGCCCGCGGTTGCTGATCTCCATCGGCACGGTGATGGCGGGACTTAGCTGGGTGCTGTCTGCGCAGGTCACTGGCCTGGCGGCGCTGTATCTGGTTTACGGCTGTCTGGGCGGGCTGGGGACCGGGATCGTCTACATCGGCGTGGTTGGGTTGATGGTGAAATGGTTTCCGCAGCACCGGGGCTTTGCCGCAGGTGCCGTCGCCGCGGGATATGGCATGGGGGCGATTATGACCACCTTTCCCATTTCGCTGTCGCTGGGCAGCTACGGTCTCGAACGGACCATGACCGTCTTCGGCATTATTTTTGCCGCCGTCGGTTTGCTGGCGAGCCAGGGGCTGAGACTTCCTCCCGCCCGGGGAACGCTGCCCGCCAGTCACCGCGTGGCGCAAAGCAGCCGCCAGTTCACCTCCCGCGAAATGCTGCGCCAGCCGCTGTTCTGGCTGATGTTTGCGATGATGGCGATGATGTCCACCTCCGGGTTGATGGTGACCTCGCAAATGGCGGTCTTTGCGGAAGATTTTGGCATCAGCAAGGCGGTGATGTTCGGTATGGCGGCGTTGCCGCTAGCGCTGACCATCGATCGTTTTACCAATGGTCTGACGCGACCGCTGTTTGGTTTGATCTCCGATCGCTATGGCCGGGAACAGACGATGTTTATCGCCTTTGCCCTGGAAGGCGTGGCGATGATGTTATGGCTGGCGTGCCGCGACGATCCGCTGCTGTTTGTGCTGCTGTCCGGGGTGGTGTTTTTCGGCTGGGGCGAAATTTTCTCATTATTCCCTTCGACGCTGACTGACACTTTCGGTAGCGAATATGCGGCCGCAAACTATGGCTGGCTGTATATCTCGCAGGGGATTGGTTCGATATTCGGCGGCCCGCTGGCGGCCCTGCTGTATCAGCATACTCACGGCTGGCACGTGGTCTTCAGCTGCGCGATCGGGCTTGATTTTCTGACCGCCGCGCTGGCCATTGGCCTGTTAAAACCGTGGCGCGCGCGGTTTATCAATCAACATAGCGCTCAAACAGCGATCCGCTAACGGCTACCCCGACGGCGCTCGCCGTCGGGACAAACCGGGTGCATGATTATGCCAGCGCGCCGCGATGTGACTGAGAGCAGAGCAGGTAGAAACCGACAATTTGACCTGAATAAACACCCCTACCGTCGGCCAGAAATGAGACACGCTCCGGGGCAGAGCGTGCTTTTTATTGCGCAGTTCAGTCTTTTAGCCGCAAGGCAGCGCGTTTTTCGCTTAACAGGAATAGTGAATTGACGACGATTGCGGTCAGGGTGCCGGCCGCCATGCCGTTTCCCAGCACCATCTGTATCGCGGCGGGGAAATTCTGGTACAGGCCCGGCACGAGGATCGGCAGCATGCCCATTGCCAGACCAATGGCTAAGGCATAGGTTTTACCCGGGGCGTGGAGCGGTTCACGGGCAATCATATCGATGCCGATGACCCCGATAATACTGAAGACAATCACCGCCGTACCGCAGACCACCGGGCCGGGAAGAGCGGCGGCAAGGCGCACCAGCGGGGAAAACAGGGCAATCAGGATCAGCAGCACCCCGGCGAGCGCGGTGACGTGGCGTGATTTGACGTTAGTGGTCCGCACCACGCCGATATTCTCGCCGGAGGTGATGATCAGCGAGGTACCGAAAATCCCCCCCAGCAGCGAGATGATGGCATCGCCGCGGATCGTGCGCGGAATCAGCTGATGGACGCGCTGCGGCGATTTGACTATTTCCGCGGTGGCGATCGTTTGCCCGGCTGCTTCAGCCATCGAAATCACCGCGTAAATCAGTAACGGCAGCGACGCGGAAAGATTGAAGACCGGCCAGCCGAATGGGAACAGCTGCGGCAGGCTGAACAGCGGCCCGTGGCTGACGTTGCTAAAATCGGCGCTACCCAGCAGTATCCCGAGCAAGGTGCCGGCCAGCAGGCCGAACATCACCGCCAGCTGCCGCAGAATACCGCGGAAGACCAGCGCGAAGAGCAGCGTAATCAGAATGGTGGCCAGTGCCAGGATAATGTTTGTCGGCTGGGCAAAATGGCTACTGGTCGGTTGGCCGCTAATGAGTCCACCGTACAGGCGAATCAGGTTAATCGAGACCAACAGCAGCATTATCCCGATGATAAACGGCGGGAAATGATGCAGAAAGCGGCGAAAAACGGGCAGGGCAAGAAAGTAAAACAGCGATGTTAAGATCACCGCGCCAATTGCCGTCTGAATATTGGTCTGCAACGCGATAGCAATAAAGATCGCGACCGGCGCGCCGCCCGGAACCATAATAAACGGCAGACGCGCACCGAAGCCGCCGATGCCGAGGCTTTGCAGGATAGCCCCCAGCCCGCACATCAAAAAGGTGGCGCTCAGCAGCGAGGTGGTGACGCTATCGCTGAAGTGAAGCGCCTGGGCAATGAGAAAAACGGCGGTGATCGGCGTGGCGGCAACCACCAGAACATGCTGAAGCGCCAGCAGCAGCCTGGTTTGCCAGGGCAAGGCTTCATTATCCGGCACAACATCCGGCACAACGGAGTCAGAATGCGGCATAAATGCCTCCCAACGAGGTGAGAAAATCCCCGCCAGCCGCGGCCGGCGGAGCACGGTTATTTCAGCCACGGTACCGCATCGGCCGCGTAGCGGTGCGCGCGGAAGGCGCTGTTTTGCTTACCGGGAATAATCCCCTTGCTGAGATGCTCCGGGTATTCATTGAAGTAAGGAATAATGTATTCCCACACCGTTTCTCCCTGCGGAGTCACTTCAAACAGGCGGCCAAAGGCCGACTCGCAGATAAACGTGTTGCCGTTAGCCAACCGCTGGGCGCTTCCCATATAGGGGGAGAAAAAGGCCGGCGGGAAAATATCGCGATATTGCCAGCGAATGGCCTGGGTGTGGGGGTCGAACTCCAGCACCGTGGAGTGTGGTGAGGTCACGCCGGGGCGCAGGTTGCCGTTATCGAATACCAGAATCGCACCGTCTGCCATCTCGACCGGGGTGTGCTGCTGGGCGACGACATCCGGACCCGCGTGCCAGACCACGCTGCCGGTCGCTTTATCGACGGCAATCACCCCCGAGGTGGTGCGCAGGCTCATCAGCACCAGGCCGTCGCGGGTTAGCGACAGGCCGTTGATCATCGGCCAGTGTCGGCGGTCGAAGATCTCATGAACCGGGAAATCTTCCGGGGCCAGGTGTTCCCAGGCGCGCCATTCCCACACCACTTCCCCCTCGCGATTGACCTCTTTGACCACGTCGCTCTGAATGACGCCGTCCGGCGCATCGCGGCGCGGGTCGCCGCCGGTGACGCGGGCGGCAATTTCCGCCGGCAGCGGTGCCGCGGCGGTATACAGCAGATTACCGTTCGCCAGCCACTGCGCGTCGTGGTGATGGAAAATATCTTCGTAATGCCAGACCACTTCGTTATCCGGGGTGACTTCATAGAAATCGCCGCCGTGCCAGAGATCCCACGCCGGGTAGAGGTTGGCCGACGTGCGGTGGCTACCGTTATAGCCCAGGTTACCGTTAGGCAGCAGCACCGCATCGCGCCCGGCACGAACCGGGAGCTGCCACTGGTGCGCCACCTCTCCTTGCTCATCAACCAGATAGACCCGGCCTTCGGCAGTTTGCGGGGCGAAAAGGGTATAGCCGCCGAAGCTTTTCTCTTTATTGGCGATAGTCAGCCCGCTCGGACGGCGTCCGAGGGTAAAAGCAGGGTCCTGAGACAAGTGTGCCACGTAGCCTCCTGAAGGGTAATTTGCCGCTAAATATGTCATTAAAACGTTTTAATGAAACAGCATTAGATAGGAATGCTTGTCTGAGAGCTACGCTAAACGGCCACTTTTTTAATATGATTTTGTTATGTAATAGTGCCGAAATTCATACCCCGGAAATGTGCTACCCTGTGCGTAAACTCTCAGGGATCGCCATCCAGATGACTGCTCAAGATAAAAAACGCGCCAGACTCATTGATGTTGCTCGCTATGCCGGCGTATCGCCTGGCACCGTATCCAATGCGTTACATCACACCCGTTTTGTCGAACCTGAGACCCGACAACGCATTGAAGAGGCCATTCAGGCGCTGAACTACACGCCGAATATTCGCGCCCGCCAGCTGCGCACCGGGAAAACCAACACCATTGCGCTCCTTTCCTCTTTGCCGCTGACCATCGCTTCCGGGGCATCGAAACTGGGATTTATGATGGAGGTCGCGCTCACGGCGGCGATTATGGCGCTGGAGAAGCAGCATGCGCTGATCCTGGTCCCGCCCGGAAAGAACCCGCTGGATATGGTGACCTTTGATGCCGCCATTCTGCTGGAACCCGCCGAAAACGATCCGCAGCTGCAGGCTCTGCAACAGGCGGGGATCCCCTGTATCACCATTGGCCGCACGCCGGGTTCGTTAACGCCGGTGCCGTGGGTGGATCTGCACTCGGCGGCGACGGCGAAACTATTGCTGACGCACCTGCAGACAGAAGGCGCCGAATGTTGCGCACTCTTCGTCGGGCGTACGCCGCGGACTTCCACGCTGGAAACGGAGGCCGCCTATCGCCTCTGGTGCGAGGGGCGGCAGGCGCCGGTGATCTATTACCTCGATGAGCAGGAGGGGGAAACGGCCGGCTATCAGGCGGCGCGGCAGATGTTGCAGGCCCATCCCCAGGTGGACGGCGTGCTGGTGCTGGTCGATACCTTTGCCAGCGGGGCCGTGCGCGCCTTTCACGACGCGGAGATCGCCATCCCGCAGCGGATGCGCTTAGCCACCCGTTATGACGGTATCCGCGCCCGGGAATCCCTGCCGCCGCTGACGGCGGTGAATATGCACCTGGACGAGGTCGCCCGTCAGGCCGTGACGCTGCTGTTTGAAGTCCTGGCCGGGCATAACGTGCTCGGCAGCCGCGGGCAGATGCCGGAACTGGTGGTCAGAGCCTCGAGCAGATCGTCGTAAGGATCGTCAAACGCGCCGCGCCGCCTGAAACTGACCGGGAGTCTGGCCAAAGCGTTGCCGGAAGGCGTCGATATAGGCGCTGACGTTGCCGTAACCGCTGCGCGCGGCCGCCTCGCTGACCGTTTCTCCGGCCAGCAACCACTGTAGCGAAACCACGATCTTTGCCTGCTGCCGCCACTGGCTAAAGCTCAGCCCGGTTTGTTGACGAAACAGGCGGCTCAGGGTGCGTACGCTGAGGCCCCAGCGCTGCGCCAGCTGCTGCTGAGGCTGAGCCGTTGCCGGATTGTTGAGCAGTTCATCCGCGACGTTTCGCGCCCGCCGGTCGCCAGGTAGCGGCAGGTGCAGAGGGATCTCGGCGCTGCGCGCCAGCTCATAGCCGATGAGCATCAGCAGGTGTTGCGAATAATCAGCCGCAAAATCGGCCTGGCTAAGCTGTTCGGCCCGCTGCAGAAGAGCCTGAACAAAACGCTCAGCGCCATAGATACCCGGCTGCGCGGGGAAGTGCGCCGCGGCCGACGGCGTGAAATAGAGGCTGCTCCCCTGTAGCGCGCCGGGAGCCCAGGCGCGATGTGGCAGGCCCGCAGGAAACCAGCCCAGCGACCCGGGGGTGACCGTCCACTGCGCGCACGCCGTCTCAATGACAATGACGCCGTGTTTCAGCCAGTATAACTGCCCCGACTCATGTTGGTGCCAGGGCGTCCGGTGGTGAGGTGGATACTCAAAGGCGTGGGTACGCATCATCATGGCCGATTAACCGTATATCATGTCCAGATACGGATAATATACCTTTCCGCACCCTCTGTAGACTGAAGGTTTTCACCGAGGGTAAAACAGATGAAACCGTCAAAGCAGATAGTTATCAACGCACTACAGGATATTATCAACCATCCCCAGCATGACGAACGGCGGATCGCCGACTATTTTTCCGCAGATTATCAGCAGCAGGTGGACGGCAAACGGCTGGATTACACCGGGTTTATTCAACATATGGCGCTGCTTAAAGCACATACCCGGCGCATGCGCATTATATTTCTGGCGGTTGTCGGCGAGGGAGAGACCGTTTTCACTCACCATCAGGTGCAGGTGACAAAAGACCAGGGCGCAGAGAGCGTATTTGAGGTTTTGGCCCGCTTTACGCTGGCAGACGGGCGAATTGTCCGCTGTGAGGAGCTCACCCGTCAGATCGATGGCGAGCCCGAGGATCGCGATCTGGGAAGCAGGCAGTAATGTTCATCACCGATCTAAACCAGCAAGCGGCGGAGGTTTCGTTGAACCAAAAATCCAGTATGGTCCGGGCATGCAGCGTATTTTCAACCGGCATCGTCAGCTTCTGATTACGTGACATGGTCACTTTAGTGAAGGGGGACGCCAGGCGCAGCGTCCCTGCATGGCCGGCGAAAGGGTCGGCTAAGCGCAAGCGTGCAGCGGCGGAAAGCGCGCCGGGATCGACGCTATTTCAGCCAGCGTTGCCCGTTGGCTTTCATCTCCGCTTCCAGCTTGCTACCGCGGGTGGCAAACACTCTGCCCAGCGGGAAACCGCTCTGTTCGAGTAAATAGGCCAGGGCGGCATATTCACGCGGGTACTTCATGACGACCGTCTTATCGATCTCAACGGGGCCGAGTGGAAAGGTGAAGGTGCCCATATCGTAAACGCTCTGGCGGTGAAAAAACTTCCAGACGCCCGCTCTTTTTTCAGCCAAATCGTAAAACCGGTTGTGGCATTCACAACCGACGTTGAGTGTGACGTTCTCGGCGATAATCATCGCATTGGTCTCAAGAATCGCTTTGTTGCCGCTGGCGTTAAAGGTGATGACCGGCGTGCCGATAAGATGTTTGGTACGTAAATCCGATGCCCCCATACGCATTGAACCATCGACAAAGTCGCTGGCTAACCCCTCGAACCAGGTGATCTCAATCGTGCCATCGGGATGGAACAGATCGCGTAACCGATCCCATTCGCCGAGGTCGCGGTGTATCCAGCCGTTAACCAGATCATTAAGTTGTTGGCGGTCTTGCGGTTGATTGTGCATAGCGTGAACTCCCGTTAATTGACGGCATTCAGTTTGTGGGCAAAGAGGATTAAACTCTAATAGATAGATTTGACTGAACAATCATTTGAAGTGATTGATGGAGCATGTTATGGAGTTACGCCACCTGCGATATTTCATGGCGGTCGCCGAAGAAGGGCATTTCGGGCGCGCTGCCGAGCGGCTGAATATCGTGCAGCCGGCGCTCAGTATGCAGATTAAGGCCCTCGAAGCTGAGCTGGGCGGCGCCTTATTTATGCGTACCAGCCGCCGCGTCGAGCTCACCGAGGCTGGTTTGCTTCTGCAGGCCGAGGCGCGGCGGACTCTGGAACAGGTTGAACATACTCGCCTCGCCGTCGAGCGGGCTATCCGCGGTGAAACGGGCCGCGTACGGGTCGGTTTTGCTGGCAATGCCATCTTCAGCGGCAAGATGATCGCCGACCTGCGTCATTTCCGTAAAACCTATCCGGATGCGGAGGTGGTTATCGAGGAGATCGCCCCGCAGCGCCAGGTGGCGGCGATTCTCGCCGGCCAGTTAGATATTGGCTACACACCTGATAATAGCACCACCCGTTCACCCGCCATCAGGGTACATCAGGTCGGGCGTTGGGAGATGATGGTGGCGCTGCCTGACGATCACCCTTTTACCGCACACTCGCGGATCGCGGTGCCGATGCTCGCCGACGCGCCATTGATTCTCTACGAGGCCCACGATAGCCATGAGCCGCTTTATCTCATGCTGGCCCGGATGCTGGGAACCCGGTTCCACGTTGCCCATCGTTCCGCCAGCACCCTGAGCGTGCTGGCCATGGCGGCGGCAGGGCTGGGGGTGGCGTTGATACCGGCCCCGCTGCAGCAGGTCAGTATCCCCGGTCTGGTTTATCGTCGCCTCGACGCTCCGGAGGTGATGGCGAACCTGGTGATTATCGGCCGCGCTGAAGAGCCGGGAAATGCGGTAACGGCCTGGCTTGAACTGGCCACCTCGTCTAAAGCGCCGCCTTCTGCTGCCACAGCCAGAACAGCAAAGCCAGCGCGCTGAAGGCGGCACCCGCAAGACATACCGCATACCAGCCCCACAGGGCGTAGCATTGCGTTGCCACCACGGCGCCGAGCGCGCTGCCCGTGGAATAAAAGCACATGTAAGCGCCCACCAGACGGCTTTGGGCATCCGGTCTGGCGGCAAAGATCAGGCTCTGGTTGGTCACGTGTACCGCCTGGACGGCGAAATCCAGCATAATGATGCCGACAATTAACAGTAGCAGGGAGGTCTGCGCGTAGGCGATCGGCAGCCAGGCGAAGAACAGCAGCGCCAGCGACAGGCCGGTAGTACGTTGCCCGGCCCCGCGGTCCGCCCACCGTCCGGCTTTTGAGGCGGCGAGGGCACCGGCGATGCCCGCGAGGCCAAATAGCCCAATCCGGGTATGGCTGAGTCCCTGTGCGCTCAGCGGTAATACCATCGAGGTCCACAATACGCTGAAGGCGGCAAAAATCAGCAGAGCGAATACCCCGCGGATCCTCAGCGTGGGTTCAGTGATAAAAAGCCGCAGCACCGAGCGCATCAGCGTCGGATAAGAGGCGTTCAGCGGCGGGCGGGAAAGGGAAGGGAGCGCCCGGCTCAGCACGCCGGCCATCAGCAGCATCAGGCCGGCTGAGCTCAGATAAACCGCTCGCCACCCGGCGAGATCGGCAATGACGCCGGAGGTCAAACGGGCCAGCAGGATCCCCAGCACCACGCCGCTGGTGACCATACCTACCGCTTTGCCTCTCTGCTGCACCGGCGCCAGCGCCGCGGCGTAGGCCACCACAATTTGCACCACCACCGCCATCAGTCCGATAAAAAGCAGTGCGATGAGCAAGATTATCCAGCGGTTTGCGAAACCGACAAGGATCAAGGCTGCCGCCAACAGCAGCAGCTGAGCGATCGCCAGATGTTTGCGGTTAACCACATCGCCAAGCGGCACAAGGAACAGCAAACCGGCGGCATAGCCGACCTGGGTCATCGTCACCACCATTCCGATAGCGGCTGGCTGGACCTGCAGACTGCTTGCCATGGCGTCGAGCAGAGGCTGGGCAAAGGCGATCGGCGAGCGTTGGTGCATGATGATCATTCGCGAAGCCTTTGATGATGTCCGGCGCTTCAGCGAGTTCCAGAAAAACCTTGGGCTGGCTAAAAACATCCTTACTTTACGCCTGAAACAGCTGGTCGCGCTTGGCGTATTAGAGATACGCCCGGCCTCTGACGGCAGCGCTTACAGCGAATATGTCCTCACCGAGCGTGGTCGCGCGGCGTTCCCGATAGTGGTCGCCATGCGGCAGTGGGGCGAGCGCTATCTGTTCGCGCAAGGTGAAGTGCATTCGGTCCTGCTGGATAACGAGACCGGACAGCCGGTTCTGCCACTTGAGGTTCACTCGGCCGCCGGGAAAAAGCTGACGCCGCAGGAGTGCCATCGTCGTCGGGTCGTCAAGGGGGCATAGCGCCCCTCAAGGCCCATCAATCCATGGTTGAGGGCGATGATCGCTATTGCCGTGGTTTATGTTAAATCGAGGGGCGGCAGCGGACTCTCCAGAGGAGTCCGCATTCAGTATCAGTTGTTCAGCTTCAGGTTTCACGCAGCGTGCCTCGTGGCGAAGGGATCAATCCCGGAAACGACGATGATAAAAAATAATCACAATTGCATGACCGGGCATCATTATGCTATGCCCGGTAGCGGCAGCCGACGTCGGCGAATCGATCGCCTTCAGTTCGTTAGCGCCGTTTGCGCTTTGCCAGCGAGGCGTTTTACGCGCAAAGGTTGAGTTGCCAGCGTCATACGCGATTAGGCAGGTAGAAAGCAGAAGTTTTGAAAACAGGTAAACAGTTTCTAACGCATTGGCTACGGCTGACTGTGAAATGGGATCCGCCATTAAGTACGGTTGTTCATTTTTTATATGATGCTGAGTCCAGAAATTCACGCCGTCTCACACGTCGTGGAAAATTGTGGCAGGGAGTATTGATGTGGTTGGACGTTCGTTGCCGGATGTTCGTACGGGGTTTGGTTATTGACGCTGGTGAGCGCCATAGCAGAGGCCGGAATGTGATTGTAACTACCAGAATCATCATGACCGTAAAATGCCAGTTCCTGCCTGCGGCTCCTTTGGTGCGCATAATGTATATTATGTTAAATGGTATGGACAGGTAAGTCGCTTCATAAGCCCAACCCCTCCTTTATAAAGTCAGTATGCTTGACCTGTTTCATGCATTAGGTCCTCCACATGAGATGAAAGTAAAAAGTCTGATACTTTTTCTTCGTGCCCTATACGAATCATGCCGGGTGCAGCTTCAGTACCCGGATAAAGTTTTAAAACAGCCTGAACAGCATTACTAACAGCTTCATGTGATTGACTGGCTATCAAAACGTTGCGAACGAGGTTTTGCCCGGCCAGCGTACTTCGCCAGTTTTCCCGTATGCTGATTACGGCGAATCCGACTATTGCCTCTTGACGCTCATAGAAAAGCCGCCCCCTGTTTTGTTCGTCGTATTCTTTCCTGAAGGATTCCTACTGATTTAACCTTAGACGTACTATCAAATTATCGCTTATAGCGATTTGAACGTAACAGTCTTTGCGTTCTATTGAGGGAGCCTAAGGAACAATGTTCGCTGCTGAGTTTGTGATGATTTGAAACCATGATGAATGTAGAAATTTTTGGCTTCTTCGGTAAGTGCATGAACCATGATTGCACGTACACCAATATTCTCGGCAACCCGATAGCAACGAAGTACTGCATCATGAAGTAAATCAGCACCAAGCCCTTTTCCATGGAATGAGAGATCGACAGCAAGACGGGCAAGTATAATGACAGGGATGGGATCTGGCATGTTACGCCGAAGATTGCCTGTCGCTTCTGTATGGTTGACGCTGCCGGTGGCCAGAGAGTAAAAACCGGCTACTTGCTTCGTGTCTTTCTTGCACACCACAAATGTTCTGGCCGCTCCGAGAGCCTGATTTTTGAGGCCCTTTTGCTTCAACCAGTCATCGAGCACAGCCTCACCGCTGACGAACTCAGCCACCTGATGAAACGCGGACAAAGGTTCTGGTGCTGTTACACGTCCCACTGAGGTTTCCTTGCCAGCAGTTTTTCGATAACGGGATCATCTGCGACCGGTGCATCAAGCATATCGATGAACTCCGCATATTGCTCATCGTTAAAGTTAAATACACGGCGGTCAAGGATCACATTCTCGGCAGCCTGACAGGCCATTTCCAGAATGAAATCTGTACGTGACTTGTGGAGGATTTCCGCAGCTGCATCAATGAGCGCCCGCTGCGATTCCTTAGCTCTAAGGTTAAGTTGAACATCTGATTTCATGAGACACCTCTTGTATAGCATTTGCTTTACAAGCATAGCATAACCACCCTGTATAGCAAACGCTATACGTCAAGTTGTCGTTTTTCATTTTTTGACTACTGATGTCCGCTTTGTGCCAGAAGCAGACGTAAGAAATAATCAACAAGCGCAGTTTCGTAAATCTAAGGTAATTTAAAAATCAGACGCGGGCCGTTATAGTTCATGCACTCTCTGACAGTGCTACATACATTACGGATTTAAGCCTTCACAAAAACAGGAAAGAACCCTTTTTTGCGGCTCCGATCGTTATTTAGGCAATGACCATAAAATCACGCCCTTCTTTACTGGAAGGAAAGGACTTAGGTGCGAGTTATCCGTCTTAACTGGCGCCCTCAGGCGTCCACGCGAATCGCTGAAATCAATGCTTTGAACGCCGCTGACATTTGCCGGTGCCCGGGGAAATAGAGGTAGAAACCGGGAACGGTCGGCGACCAGTCTGCAAGGACGCGCACCAGCCGGCCAGCAGCAACATGCTGCTGATTCTCTTCGTTGTCAGGGGCATACACTAACCCGATCCCCTGGAGTGCGACGTCGATCATCATCTCTACCGTATCCAGCACCAACGGCCCGCTTACCGGTATCGAGAGGTGTTTACCCTCTTTGTTAAACTCCCAGCGATACAGGTTACCGCTGGAAATTTGACGTCTGCCAATACACAAATGTTGTGGCAAATCCTGCGGCGTTTTCGGCGCCGGGAAACGGCGGAAATAATCGGGGGAACCATACACGGCCGCGGTGAAATCCTGTGTGACCCGCACCGCGTTCATATCCTGCGGAATATCAGAGCGCAGACGAATACCGGCATCAAAGCCCTCTTTGACGATATCCACAAAGCTATCATTGAGCGATATTTCCAGCGTTATATCGGGGAAATTGCGCGAAAACTGCCGAAAAACGGGCGCGAAGACCATCTGGTATGCAATGCGCGGCGCGTTGATCCGCAGGCTACCGTGCGGATGCTGGCGAAAGGCGTTCACGTCTTCCACCGCTTGCGCAATGGTTGAAAAGGCAGGCGCAATTTTCTCCAGCAATGCCATTCCTGCTGCAGTGGGCAAGACGGTGCGGGTGGTGCGATTAAGTAGCCTGACGCCGAGGCGATCTTCCAGTGAGCGCAAAGAATGACTGAGCGTCGAAGCGGTCAGGTTAAGTCGCGCGGCGGCCCGGCGAAAACTCCGCTCTTCGGCGACGGCAACAAAAGCGGTCAGTTCCCCCAGTTCATTGGTACGCATGACGGCTATCCTGTTGATGAATGTGAGCCACTAAAACTATAGTCAGGAAATGGGTCTTTGCCGTTAAACCAACAAAAAATCACGTATCGTTATTTACAACAGTCTTCCCCTCGTTTTATCAACATTAATAAAATGCTCACCCTGGAGAGCGAAAGCTTTTATCTGGCGATAAAAAAAATGCTGAGCCTGGCCGGCCAATTTCACGGCGGCGTTATCGCTGAAAGCGTGGAGGAAGAGGCGCAGCCCGTACGGTTGCAAGAGATGGGGTGAAAACCGGCCAGGGATATTTCTCTCTAAGGCTATTAACGTGCAGGAATTTATCACCACGGTCGACATTGAACCGCATTAACTCAAGAACGGGAAACGGAACAACAAAAATACCCTCACGCTCTGATGATGCCCTGCTCGCTCTCTTCCCGACGTAACGTTGCGCCGCACCGAAGTGCGGCTGGTGCGCATTTATCACCGGGCCAGTAGCCGCTGCGGGTGAGTGTAAACCGTGGCTTTTCCGCTCCGGCAGAAGCCAACCAGGGTTAAATGACAGCGCTCGGCCACTTCCACGGCGAGCGTCGTGGCTGCGGAGACCGCGAACAGGATTTCAACCCCACACATCGCTGATTTCTGCACCATCTCGTAACTGGCCCGGCTCGATACCAGAGCTGCCCCATTTGTCCACTCCGGGTTGCCGCTCCGGCTCCCGAGGAGCTTGTCCAGCGCGACGTGACGGCCAATATCTTCATATCCGCCAGGGAGCTCGCCCGCGGCGTTGATCCACGCCGCAGCATGGGTACAGCCGGTCAGCTGCCCCACCGGCTGATAGCGGGTGAGCTGGCTCAGGGCGCGATCCACCGCCGTCAGATTGATGGTCTGCGTAAAAGGTAATGGCCGTACGGGCTTTCCGATATCGGTCAGCTGTTCCACCCCGCATACTCCGCAGCCGGTTCGGCCAGCCAGCGCGCGCCGACGTTTCTTGAGCGCCATAAAACGCCGGCTCGACAGCTCAATCTGTACCTCAATCCCCCGGCAACCCGGGAGAATATCAATGCCGTAGATTTCAGTACGATTTTCGATAATCCCTTCAGACAGCGAAAAGCCGATGGCAAAATGTTCAAGATCCTTTGGCGTAGCCATCATCACCACATGCGAAATACCGTTATAGACGAGCGCAACCGGCACTTCCGCCGCCAGCACATCAGCCTGCGGCGTTTGCAGATTAGCGCCTCTCCATAGCGAGACTTCGCGATATTCGGCGGTATTATCGAGAACGTCGGGACGGGCAGTATTCATTTGCGGTTAACCAGGTAACTAAAATTAGTATAGCGTTGGCAAAGATATGGCCCTCTCCAGCTTAAGCCGAAGAAGGCCAGCGTATTATTTCACATTGCGATGCGGAGTCTTGAGGATCTCCTTAGAACGCAATGTGATCTTCACCGGGACGGACTTATACGAAGGTGTCCCGCTCTCTTGATCGATATAATCTAAAGGAACCAGCACGTTGGCTTCCGGATAGTAAGCGCCGACCGAACCCGGGGCAATTTTATAAGCCACCACCGTAATATCCTCCAGGCGGGCGGCAACCGTTTGACCCGCAAGGGCGGTTTCAATATCGACGCGGTCGCCATGTTCCAGACCGTGCTGCGCCATATCCTGTTCATTCATAAACATCACGTCACGACGGCCAAAGATTCCCCGATAGCGGTCGTCCATCGCATAGATCGTGGTGTTGTACTGATCGTGACTGCGTAAGGTAATTAGCCTGAAAATATCCTCGCCGGGGACGGTTATGTTTTCATGCACGCCCTTATAGACGGAAAACATCGCTTTACCGGTCGACGTTGGCCAGATCCTCTCCGTCGGCGGGAGCGGCATTCTGAAACCGCCAGGGTGGCGGATCCGCTCGTTATACTCTTCAAACCCGGGTATCGTCTGCTCGATCAGGAAACGGATCCGGTCATAATCCGCCACCAAATGTGTCCAGTCTATTTTGCTATCAGGCAGGGTTGCCTCAGCAATTCCGGCAATTATCGCCGGCTCTGAGCGTAAAAACGCCGAAGCCGGCTTCAGCTTCCCGGATGAGGCATGCACCATCGACATGGAGTCTTCCACGGTGATCGCCTGGCGACCGCTCTCCTGAATGTCCAGCTCTGTTCGCCCCAGGCACGGCAAGATGAAGGTTTCCCTGGCCGTCAGAAGATGGGTCCGGTTGAGCTTCGTCCCGATATGGACACTCAGATCCAGCCCCTTCATCGCCGGATAGCCTCGCTGGTGATCCGGTAACGCCACCGCGAAATTGCCACCCAGGCACAGCAGCGCCTTTGAGCGGCCGTCAATCATCGCCTGCATCGCCTGAACGGCATCGTGGCCATGCTGTTTTGGCGGAACAAACCCGAAGACCTTTTCTAACTTCGCCAGAAACTCAGCGGACGGTTTTTCGGTAATGCCGACGGTACGGTTGCCCTGAACATTAGAGTGCCCACGTAATGGACAAACGCCGGCGCCGGGCTTGCCAATATTGCCCTTCATCAGCAGCAGGTCGACGATCAGTCTGACGTTTGCGGTGCCTTTATTATGCTGGGTGATTCCCATTCCGTAGGTAATAATGGTGGCATTGGATTTTGCATAAGCGATGGCCACATGGGCCAGCTCTTCCTGCCTGAGACCCGATTCAGCCTCAATGGCCGCCCACGGCGTGGCGTTGAGATCGTCGGCAAATGCCTGGAACCCTTCGGTGTGCTGGGCAATAAATTCCATGTCCAGAACATCGCCCTGCGCTTCCTGCATCTCCAGCAGCGTTTTGGCGATCCCTTTTAATGCTGCCGCATCCCCGCCCGCCTTCACCAGATAGTACGACGAGGCGATATCCGTGGAGCTGTAGGTCGCCATTTCAATCACGCTTTGCGGGTCGGCAAAGCGTTCCAGCGCCCTTTCGCGCAACGGGTTGAAGACAATAATGGGCACTCCTTTTCTGGCGAGCTCGTGCAACGTCCCCATCATCCGCGGATGGTTCGTCCCCGGGTTATGACCAATCGAGATAATCATCTCGGCGCTGTCAAAGTCTTCTAATGAAACGGTGCCTTTCCCGATGCCAATGGACTGCGGCAGGCCCACGCTCGTTGGTTCGTGGCACATATTTGAACAGTCAGGGAAGTTATTGGTGCCGTACTCCCTGGCCAGCAGCTGAAACAGCCAGGCGGCTTCATTCGATGCGCGACCGGAGGTGTAAAACTCCACTTCGTCAGGTGGCAGGTTCCGCAGGATCTCGCCGATGCGGGTAAAGGCGGCCTCCCAGGAGACCGGGCGAAGCGTATCGCTGGCGGCGTCATAAGCCAGCGGGTGGGTCAAACGCCCGTATCCCTCGAGTTCATAATCGCTTTTCGCCAGCAGCGAAGAGACCGTATTCGCCGCCAGAAATTCGGCGGTCACTCGTTTACTGGTGGCTTCCCAGGTCACGGCCTTGGCGCCGTTTTCACAAAACTGGAACGTCGACTTATGCTCTTTATCCGGCCATGCGCAGCCCGGGCAGTCAAAACCATCAGGCTGGTTGGTACGCATCAGCGTTACCGGCGCCTCCAGCGTATCCATCTGCGTGCGCACCGCAATGGCGGTCGCCTTCAGCGCCCCCCAGCCGCCCGCCGGCCCATCGTATGGGTGAACCCCAGGCACTGCTCGTTTTTTTATCGCCATAATAAATACTCCAGTATGTGATCAATGGCCGTGGCGCGTTAAATCACGCCGCAACCCGGGGTGAAATGTTCAGAGAACATTTAAGGGAAAGAGTTAAATATATTTCGCGACTTAGGCTTCATTCCGGGTGATGAATAATTAAATACCCACTCTGTTATTATGGATTAGCGCATGCGTTATATATTTAAATACACAACGATCTATTTGAATTAACCCGCGCAAGCATCTACGCTAATGATTACAACCTTACAATAAAATAATAACTCACAATTCACTTTTGTGTAATCAATTCGCTTTATTGGCTGATAGATACAACTTATTGGACTTATATAATTAACAACTTACTATTATCCGGCACGAGTGTTAATTTTGCGTTACAATTCATACTGGTTGTTTTTAAACAAATTCAATTCTTGATGCTTTGCACCACGTTCTCTTATTTATTGATTTAGATAAGGGTTTTCCTGGTACCTGTTAGTTTGATTAGGGGTAAAGGTGAGCTATGTTCGGATTAGATGCCTTCCATTTAGCGAGGATACAGTTTGCATTCACTGTCTCCTTTCATATTCTTTTTCCAGCAATTACTATCGGGCTCGCCAGTTTTCTGGCCGTTCTCGAAGGACTATGGCTTAAAACACGCAATGACACCTATAAGGAGCTCTATCATTTCTGGTCGAAAATATTCGCCGTAAACTTTGGTATGGGGGTGGTATCAGGGCTGGTGATGGCTTACCAGTTTGGTACCAACTGGAGCGGATTCTCGCAATTTGCCGGCAGTATTACCGGTCCTTTACTGACCTATGAAGTGCTCACCGCCTTCTTCCTTGAGGCTGGCTTCCTCGGCGTGATGCTTTTTGGCTGGCATCGCGTGGGACGCGGCTTACATTTCTTCGCCACCTGTATGGTCGCGCTGGGCACGCTGTTTTCCACCTTCTGGATCCTCGCATCCAATAGCTGGATGCACACGCCGCAGGGCTACGCGATTGAAAACGGGGTTGTCGTCCCGGTCGACTGGCTGAAAATCATCTTCAATCCGTCCTTCCCGTTCCGCTTGCTTCACATGTCGACGGCCGCCTTCCTGGCCAGCGCCTTCTTTGTTGGCGCATCCGCGGCCTGGCATCTGCTGAAAGGCAACGATACGCCCGCGATCCGCAAAATGTTCTCTATGGCGCTGTGGATGGCGCTGCTCGTCTCGCCGATTCAGGCCATGCTCGGCGATGCGCACGGACTGAATACCCTTGAGCATCAGCCGGCCAAAATCGCCGCCATCGAGGGACACTGGGAGAACAAACCCGGAGAAGCCACCCCGCTGGTACTGTTCGGCCTGCCGGATATGGATGCCGAAGAGACCAAATATAAGGTCGAAATTCCTTATCTGGGGAGCATTATCCTGACGCACAGTCTGGATAAACAGGTTCCTGCGCTGAAGAGTTTCCCGAAAGAAGATCGCCCCAACTCCACCATTATCTTCTGGTCCTTCCGCGTGATGGCCGGACTGGGGATGTTAATGGTTCTGCTCGGGGTGGTCAGCGCCTGGCTGCGCTGGCGCGGGCGGCTCTACAGCTCGAAGCCGTTCCTCTATTTCGCGCTGTGTATGGGCCCTTCCGGTTTGATTGCCATTCTGGCGGGCTGGTTCACCACGGAAATCGGGCGTCAACCGTGGGTAGTCTATGGCGTGCAGCGAACGCGTGATGCGGTTTCCGCGCACGGCGATTTGCATATGTCGCTGAGCCTGATTGCCTTTATTGTGGTGTATAGCTCCGTCTTTGGCGTGGGATATATGTATCTGGTGCGCCTGATTAAAAAAGGTCCGGTGCATGCCGACGAACACCAGGTTACGCCGGTTGGCACGCCTGCACGACCGCTCTCGGCGGTCAGTGAGTCCATGGCTACGCGTGGGAGAAACAAATAATGGGTATCGATCTGTCAATTATCTGGTTCGTCATCATTGTCTTCGCCACGTTGATGTATATCGTGATGGACGGCTTCGACCTCGGGATTGGTATTCTCTTCCCGTTTAATAAAGATGAAACCGACCGCGATATGATGATGAATACCGTCGCCCCGGTGTGGGATGGTAACGAAACCTGGATGGTGCTGGGCGGCGCGGCGCTGTTTGGCGCCTTCCCGCTGGCTTATGCCGTGATTATCGACGCGCTGAGTATTCCGTTAACCGCGATGCTGCTGGGCCTGATCTTCCGCGGCGTGGCCTTTGAGTTTCGCTTTAAAGCGACGCCTGAACATCGGCATATCTGGGATAAAGCGTTTATCGCCGGCTCCATCATTGCCACCTTCAGCCAGGGCATTGCCGTCGGCACCTTGCTGAACGGGTTGAGCGTTACCGGGCGGGAATATAGCGGCTCTGCGCTGGTGTGGCTGGCGCCCTTCCCGCTGTTCTGCGGGGTCGGTCTGGTTGCGGCTTACGCCTTGCTTGGCTGTACCTGGCTCATTATGAAAACCGAAGGGGCGCTGCATCGCCGGATGTCCGAACTGGCGATCCCGTTGACGCTGGGGCTGCTGGCCATTATCGCCATTATCAGCATCTGGACGCCGTTAACCCATTCGGACATCGCCAGCCGCTGGTTCAGCCTGCCGAATATCATCCTGTTCCTGCCGGTACCGTTGCTGGTCCTCGTTTGCTGCTGGGGTATTGTCCGCAGCGCCTATAACCGCCGGGCAAGCTATGGTCCCTTTATGCTGACCCTCGGACTGATCTTCCTTGGCTTTACCGGCCTCGGGATTAGCATCTGGCCAAATATTATTCCGCCGTCGATCTCTATCTGGCAGGCCGCCTCTCCGCCGCAGAGCCAGGGCTTTATGCTGGTGGGGGGATTGCTGATTATCCCGGTCATTCTGATGTACACCTGCTGGAGCTATTATGTTTTCCGCGGCAAAATCAAACCTGATGAGGGCTATCATTGATGCATACGTCAACGGAGAACACGGCTATGAACAGCGAAAACGAAACGCCTCGCCCGTTCTGGAAAAAGCTGATGTGGATGGTCATTATCTGGGCGGCCAGCGTGCTGGCGCTGGGAGTGGTGGCGACGCTGTTTAAGCTGCTGATGGCCGCCGCCGGCATGAGAACACACTAAGAACAGACCGGGCTACCCAGGTAGCCCGGTTTTTTACCCGCCGCGCTTAACTGCGTTTAAACAGGCTGGCGGCCTGGAACAAGCCGAAAGAACTCACCAGCATCTCAATCCCCACAATCGCGGTGACCAGCGTCACCGAAGCTTCCGGCCCTGAACCGGTCAGCGTCCAGGCAATGACCAGATCGAGAATACCGATGACAAACTGCAGCCAGTTTCCCGGCAGCCCGCGATGTACATACCCCGCGACCAGGCGCGCGATACCGCCAAAAGCAAACAGCACCACCAGATACACCGCTAGCGCCAGAATCCCCGCCAGCGGGCTGGTGATAAAAACATAGCCAAAGAGTAGATAGGCGATACCAAGCAGAATACCGCCGATCGTAGGCCAGGTGTTTTGCGCGCGGTTGGCAAACATGCCAACGATCAATCCCGCGCCGCTCAACATCAGCAGAACGCCGACGAAAATGCTCAATACGGTCCCGGTGGCAAACGGATTGACCAGGCACATAAGTCCGCCAACCAGTAACAGGAAGGCAACCACCAGCAAAACGCCGCGCTGTTTTTTGAGTATCTCTTCACTCAGAAGTTGAGGAGTACGACGGTCAAAATTTAGCATAATGTATCTCCATGATTGGCTCTCCCTACCCGCTGGCCGCCTCGGAATGAGGGGCCGGAGAGCGTGGTTATGTCAGATTAAAATAACGATCGGGTTGATGTATCGGTGGTAGAGGTTTCTGTCGGGTCATATCCACAAGGTTACGTTCGATGGTGTTGCAGATAGCGTTGAGCGGCAGGTCGTTGGGATCGGTGCCAAAAGGCCGTTCAAGCTGTTCCGCCAGGGCATCCCACGATAGAAAGGCGTAGGAAATAAATACGGAAACAAAGGGCGTCATATAATGGAGGTCGCTTACCAGCGCAAAGGGCAAGAGCGTGCAAAAAAGATAGACCGTACGCTGCAGAATCAGCGTGTAGGCGAAAGGGACCGGGGTGTTGGCAATTCGTTCACAGCCGCCCTGCACATGAGCCAGTTCGTTAATGCTGTCATTGAGCAGATTGAAATTGATATCGCTGATCGCCCCCTTCCGGCGCAGCTCGCCAATCTCATTTCCCAGCAGCCACAGGATTTTATTGGTCGGGAACGGGCTGTACATTACCTGCATAAACACGCTTTTGGGGAGAATGCGGTAAACCTCATAAGAGGCTTCATTATTGCGCAGCTGGTTCTTAAGACTCCAGCTGAAGGCTATCAGATAATCCGCAATGATGTTATGCAGCGCCTTTTCCTCCGGGAGTAAATTCATAAACTGCCGCATAATGTTGCGCTGAGAAATAACCAGCGAGCCCCATAATGCCCGAGCCTCAACAAAACGACTGTAGGTGGCGTTATTGCGGAAACCCAAAAAGATGGCAATGGCAATCCCTAACAGGCTGAACGGCGCGACCGTCAGGTGAATGCCGAGCTGTTCGTACCATTGAAACAAAATAATGGCGATGATGGACATGCCAACATTGAGGCACAGGCGGAAAATAATATTTGAGAGTACGGAGCCATGCCAGGTAAACAGGCGAATAAACCAGTGTTGCGGTGGGCGCACAATCATTTTATAACGTCCTTAAATAAGACATCTGCTCATATTACTGACCCGCTTACCGGTGCGCCGGGCCTGTTTTGCGCGCCAGCAATCAGGCGTTTCCCCCTCCTGACTTGCCGCGGGTGAAATCCGCTTTAAGCGTAGCAGAAGGTGTAATAACGGGATGCTATGTGCTCATGAAAGCTGATGGATCTTCAGATCAAACAACGAGATGACGCCCATCAGATGAGAAAAGATCGCACTCTGTAGTTTCTCAAAGGCGATCCACTCGGTTTGGCTGGCAAAGGCATAAAACTCGACCGGCAAACCGTAGGTGGTGGACTGCAGCTGTCTGACCATCAGCGTCATGTCCGTTCTGATAGCGGGATGCTGCGCCAGCCAGGCTTTAGCGTATTCCTGAAACAGTTCGATATTGGTTTCCGCCGCTGAGTCAGCGGCCATCAGCGGCGCTAATGCGTCATGATTAACGATCGCCTGTTTCCCCTCAGGGCTCAGGATGCGTACCGTGGCGATATCGACATTAATCGTGCGCTGGATGCGTCTGGCGCCATGCTCCACCATATAGCGCCAGTTTTTAAACGAGCCGGAAACCAGGGTATAGGTCGGGATCGTGGTGATGGTATTGTCAAAATTTAGCACCTTGACCGTCGTCAGCCCGATATCCTGGACGGAGCCATTGGCGCCAGGGGAATCCAGTTCAATCCAGTCTCCCGGCTGCAGCATATCATTTGCGGCAAGCTGTATCCCGGCGACCAGCCCCAGGAGCGGGTCTTTAAAGACTAATAAAAGCACCGCCGCAATGGCGCTTAAGCCACTGAACAGAATGAGCGGCGATTTATCCACCAGCAGCGAAATAAGTAAAATAATATAGATCACCGCCCCCACCAGCTTGAGGCTTTGCTGAAGGCCATGATAAGGCAAGCCCTTAAACTGCAGGTTCGTTTTGAGTAAATCGCAGATAACATCAATAAAGGCATAAAACGCGAGCAGCGCAAATGTCAGGGTCCAGATCCGCGCGCCGGTCAGGATCCACGCCAGTATTTCATGGTGTGGGTTGACAATGAATGACAGCTGGGCGGCCAGCACTGCCCCTTGCAGGGTTAAGACCATGCGATGAAAGAAGTGATGATGGGTAATTATCGTCAGTTTTGATGTTTTTTTCCTGGCGACTTTGCGATCGAGATACGGCAAAACCAGGTAGTGGGCCACGCAGTGTAAAAGAATAAAGATTGCAATCACCCGCAGCACCGGTATATCGCTATTCCATACCATGTCGTGCAAATGCTGGTATAAATCATTATCCCTAAAATAGTGCATCATATTTTTCTGCTTATTTCCGGCTATATATTCTGCTAGTGGCGTGATTTTAGCGCAAGCCCTCGCCCGGCGAAACCGGCCCGTTTCCTCGGCCATTGCGGATGGCAAACGATACAGCGCTCCCCTCCGCCCACCTCTCCGGTAGTTATAAGGAAATAAATTTATACATATCAAATAGTTGATATGTGTATAAAATATTCACATAAACAAGGTGAACTTGTGGATAAGATGTTTGTCTTAGATCCGACACGCCCTACAATCCCAATACCCTATCGACTTAGACACCGCAGTTCGTCAGACGGACTGCGCTATCCCTGACTGTGAGGATCTGCATGACGAAAGAAATGTCTAACTTAGCGTTAGTTCCGGTTGGCAACCTCGATGCCTATATTCGGGCGGCCCACGCCTGCCCAATGTTATCGCTCGATGAAGAGCAAAATCTCGCGCGTAATCTGCGGGATAATAACGACCTCGATGCGGCGAAAAGCCTGATTTTGTCACACCTGCGCTTCGTGATTCACGTTGCGCGGCATTATTCCGGATACGGGTTACCGCAGGCCGATCTGATCCAGGAAGGCAACATCGGGCTGATGAAAGCCGTACGCCGTTTCGACCCTGACGTCGGAGTCAGGCTGGTGTCGTTCGCCGTACACTGGATCAAGTCCGAGATCCACGAGTACGTGCTGCGTAACTGGCGCATCGTTAAAGTGGCGACGACTAAAGCCCAGCGCAAGCTTTTCTTTAATCTGAGAAAGGCTAAGCAGCGTTCTGGCTGGTTCAATCATGATGAAATAGAGATGGTCGCCCGGGAGCTGGGTGTATCAGCGAAAGATGTCCAGGAGATGGAATCACGTCTGGCGGCACAGGATATGGCTTTCGATCGGGAGCCCGATGATGATGCGCAGAGCCATGCCACGGCCCCTGCTCTCTATCTGCAGGATACGTCTTCCGATTTTGCCGAAGCGCTCGAAGAGCACAGCTGGGAAGATCGGGCGAGCCACCGTCTGGAAGATGCCCTGCAGAATCTGGATCCGCGCAGCCAGGAGATTATCCGCGCGCGCTGGCTGGATGAAGACAGTAAAGCCACGCTGCACGAACTGGCGGAACGCTACGGGATATCGGCGGAACGGGTGCGTCAGCTGGAGCAAAATGCGATGAAAAAGTTACGCATCGCCGTTGAAGCATAACGGGCGGGACAGGCGCGCCAGCCTTGCCCGTCGTTGAGGCACCGGCCGCCGCGGAAAATCGGCGGCAGGCGCCTGTTCAGCCAGCGGCGACTAAAACCCCGGCGCGGATTGCCCCTCAAGCCGGCGGATTATTTAAAGTGAAAACTCTCCGGATGGGTATCCAGACTGCCGCTCAGCGCGGCAAAAAGCACCGTTTTACCGTCTATCGAAAGCTCATCGGGAACATTCAGCCAGCTGAGTTTCTGCTCAGCGCCGTCCTCAGCGCTCACGGAAAAGACGCCGGTCATTTTTTGCGCCTCCTGAGAATAGAGCACCGCAATACTTTGTGACGCACAGTCATGCGGCTTGCAGGACTGGAGAACGACATAGCGGACGCCGCCAATGGTCACGTTCTGCGCCTGCGATGAAGTGCCCCCCTGGACAACCCAATCTGGTAGCGTGTGGTGTTGCGTCATCTGCGCAAACAGGGCGTGAGTCTGTCTATTTTTCGCCAGATCGCTGACCGTTAATTCACTCCCGGCGCAGGCTGAAAAAGCCATGACGGACAGCAACGAGATAATCAGGGTTTTCTTCATTTAATGAACTCCTTTTCGGTTCAACATGATGCGGAAATCGCAGTCAGGGTAATTAAAGCATATCCCGCGCCGGGGACAAGTCCGCGCAACCTTCGTATCAACAGCGGCGCAAACGAACAGACGTCATATCCCCTCTTCCGCTGTTGTGATCCCGCAGACGCCATCTGCGGACCATTCGGTTAACTGACGCTGGTTTCAGGTTTTCCTCCCGCTGTTCAGATCGTTTTAAAAGGGTATTTTAACGACGATTGTACAAATTTGTTAAAAAAATGGTTTAAAAAGCATGGGTAGTTAACACTCAAACGAACCAAGTGGTACAATGCCGTGCTGAATGATTATGCTGAGGTCGTTGTTCTTGTTTCTACAGAAGACACCGGCCGGCATGACCTTGTAACAACTATCACGCTTTTTTCGGAGAGTTCCTGCATGTCTGGATTACACGACCGGCCGAGCCCTGTGCTCAGGATATGGTGCTGTATATTAGGGGTGGCGCTAAGTCTTAGCGGCCTGTTCTTTGCCATTGAAGGGGGAAAACTGATCTCTCTCGGCGGTAGCGGGTATTTTCTTATTGCCGGCATAGTGATGCTCTTCTCTGCCGTCCAGTATTTCCGCAGTAAATCCTCTGCTGTGGTGTGGTTCATTCTGGTTTTTCTGGGGACGCTGATTTGGGCGTTATTTGATGCCGGCTGGGATTTCTGGCCGCTGGTCTCCCGTCTGATGGTTCCCACCGGCTTTATGCTGTTTGGTTTTGCCACCTGGCCTGCGCTGCGTCAGCGCGAAGGCAAAAGCAGCTTCAGCAAGCTGTCTTATACCCTCGCGGTTGTCTTAGCCGCCGGCATGCTTGGCGCCTTCGTACAAATGTTCCAGCCGCACCCGACCGTCGCCTTCAAAGGGGAAGAGCTGCCGCTGATCCCGGTTGAGCAAAATAAAGCGCAAAAAAACTGGGAAAACTACGGTAATACCCCCGGCGGTGACCGCTTCGTCGCACTCGATCAGATTAACCGTAACAACGTCAAAGACCTGAAGGTCGCCTGGACTTTCCATACCGGCGATATTCCGATCAGCCCTGGCGGGAACGGCGCGGAAGATCAGCAAACGCCGCTGCAGGTGGGGGATAAAGTTTTCCTCTGTACTCCGCATAACAACGTGATTGCCGTTGACGCCAACAGCGGTAAGCAGATCTGGAAACGTGAAATCAACGCCCAATCCCAGGTATGGAACCGCTGCCGCGGTCTGGCTTATTTCGATGCCACCCAGCCCATCGTTCAGCCTACCGTGCCGGATTCTACCCCGGTACCGCTGCCGACGCTGGCCGCCGGTGACACCTGTCAGCGCCGTATCCTGATGAACACCATCGATGCCCGCCTGGTCGCCATCAACGCTGATAACGGTGAGTTTTGCTCCGCCTTTGGTCATAACGGCATCGTTGACCTGAAAGCCGGTCTGGGTGACGCCAGCGATCCGAAATATCAGCTGACCTCTGCCCCGACTCTCGCCGGAACCACCGTTGTGGTCGGCGGCCGTGTCGCCGATAACGTGCAAACCGATATGCCTGGCGGCGTCATTCGTGGCTTCGACGTCATTACCGGTCAGATGCGCTGGGCCTTCGACCCGGGTAACCAGGATCCTACGGCCAAACTGCAGGAGGGACAGACCTACGTCCGCAGTACGCCTAACTCATGGGCCCCGATGTCTTACGATCCGGCGATGAATACCGTGTTCATGCCGATGGGTAGCTCATCCGTTGACCTGTGGGGGGCCAACCGTACCGCGCTCAACCACAAATATGGCGCGTCCGTGCTGGCCGTCGATGCGACCACCGGTAAAGAGAAGTGGGTTTACCAGACGGTTCATAACGACCTGTGGGACTTCGACCTGCCGATGCAGCCCAGCCTCATCGACTTCCCGATGAAGGATGGCACCAGCAAACCGGCGGTGGTGATTGGCGCTAAAACCGGACAGATCTTTGTGCTCGACCGTCTGACCGGCAAGCCGCTGACCGAAGTCAAAGAACTGCCGGTCAAAACCCGAACGATTCCGCACGAGCAGTATTCTAAAACGCAGCCGTTCTCTGTCGGCATGCCATCGATTGGCAATGAAAAGCTGACCGAATCGGATATGTGGGGCGCAACGCCGTTCGACCAGCTGATGTGCCGTATCAGCTTCAAATCGATGCGTTATGATGGTCTGTTCACCGCGCCGGATACCGATAAGTCCCTGAGCTTCCCGGGCTCATTGGGTGGCATGAACTGGGGCAGTATGTCCATTGACCCCAATAATCAGTACCTGTTCGTCAACGACATGCGTCTTGGCCTGTGGGTACAGATGATCAAGCAGGACAACAATCAGGCGGCAGCCAGCAACGGCGGCGAGTCGGTCAACACCGGAATGGGGGCCGTACCGCTGAAAGGCACGCCGTATGGCGTTAATAAAGATCGTTTCATGTCTCCGCTGGGTATCCCATGCCAGAAACCGCCTTTCGGTACGCTGTCGGCTATCGATCTGAAGACCCAGAAAATCGTCTGGCAGGTTCCGGCCGGTACGGTACAGGATACCGGACCGTTTGGTATCAAGATGCGTGTTCAGATGCCGGTTGGCATGCCCACGCTGGGCGGTACGCTGGCTACTCAGGGCGGACTGGTGTTCATCGCCGGGACACAGGACTATTATCTGCGCGCCTTCGATACCTCAAGCGGCAAAGAAGTGTGGAAAGCCCGTCTGCCGGTTGGCAGCGGCGGTACGCCGATGAGCTATGTCTCGCCGACAACCGGTAAACAGTACATTCTGATCTCGGCAGGCGGCGCCCGCCAGTCTCCGGACCGTGGGGATTACGTGATTGCCTACGCGCTGGACAATAAATAAGTTTCAGTCTGGCGTAAATTGATACCCGCTCCGGCGCTATCCGCCGGAGCTTTTTTTTACCCGTCTCACCGTATGCGTCCCGTTAGTTGTGGCATTTCGCCGGGTGGAAAATAAATCAGGCAGGTTTTTTAACCTGCCTGAATGCTTTGCCAGGAAGTCAGCAGACTTACGGTAACGCGTAGGCGATCACGTAGTCGCCGCGATTGGCGTTGGTACCGGTGCGCGTAGCGCCACCTGCCACCACCACGACATATTGTTTGCCATCCTTGCCGACATAGGTCATCGGTGCGCCCTGCCCACCAACCGGTAGACGACCGCGCCACAGCTCTTTACCCGTATTGTTATCAAAGGCGCGTACGTAGTAATCGAGCGAGCCATGGAAGAACGTCAGCCCCCCTTTCGTCACCAGCGGACCGCCCATGGTTGGCATCCCCAGTGGAATATAGACGCCCGGAGCGACGCCGCCGACCGGCGCATCCTGAATACTGCCGACCGGAACCTGCCAGCGGGTTTTCCCGGTGGTGAGGTCGATAGCGGTCATCGATCCAAACGGCGGTTTAAAACACGGTACCCCAAGCGGTGACATGAACATTGAGCGTTGTACGCCCCATGGCGTGCCCAGCTGCTTCGAGTATTCACCTTCGGTGCTGGCCTTGAGCCCTTCCCGTTCCGCATCTTCACGTTTAATGAATTGGCCCCATTGCGCCATGCGGATGTCATTGACGATAAGCGTCCCCGTAGACATATCCAGCGCGCCGCCGCCCCAGTTGAAACCGCCGTAGTAGCCCGGATAGATCAGCGTACGCTTTTTATCTGACAGCGGCGTAAACGGCCCTTCCCAGCGCATCTCTTTAAACTGAATACGGCAATACAGCTGATCGAAAATGGAGGCCCCCCACATATCGCTCTCTTTCAACGGCGTCGTGCCCACTGAAATGGCGGAGAACGGCTGGCGATCTGCAACCTTCATCCCGGGCATCGCGTCAGTTGGCACCTTGCGATACTCCACCGGATAAACCGGTTCCCCCGTGCGTCTGTCGAGGACGAACACTTCACCGCGTTTGGTCAACTGGATGACCACGGGGGTCACCTTGCCATCTTTACCCGGCAGGTCGAACAGAATCGGCTGAGAGGAAACATCATAGTCATACTGGTCGGTATTCGCGGTGCGGAAATGCCAGCGCTCTTTACCGGTTTTCAGCTCAATAGCCACAATCGCGTCATTGTATTCATCTGAATAACCATGACGATTCCCGGTCCAGAAGTCAGGCGTCTGGTTCCCGGTCGGGAAATAGGCCAACCCCAGCTTCGGATCGTAAGAGGCCGTTCCCCAAAAGTTAGGCGATTCGATGGCATAGGTTTGACCGTCTGGCAGCGGCGAACTGTCCTTCGCCCCACGGGATGGATCCCATGCCCACAGCAGTTTACCGCTCTGAACGTCGTAGCCACGCACCACGCCCGACGGTTCGCCGGTTTCGAGGTTATCATTCAGCTTGCCGCCCACCATCACAACGCCGTCGGCTACCAGCGGCGCAGAGGTCGGATAGTAATCGCCCGGCGCTCTTGGCCCCAGACCATCCAGCAGATTGACGAAACCATGGTCGCCAAAGTCTTCACACAGTTTACCGGTTTCGGCATCAACGTTGAAAAGGCGCGCGTCGATAGTCGTACCGACAATACGTTTACGGCAGGCCGCTGGCGGCAGGCTTTGGCCCTGACCTTCGGCATTTGCCGCCGGCGCGGCGATCTCGGCGTAGCCAATCCCGCGGCAGCGTTTCCACTGCTTGTTGCCGTCAGTGATCTGCACATGCGGATCGTAGCGCCACTTTTCTTTACCGCTATCCGGATCCAGCGCGATAATTTTATTAAACGGCGTACACATGTACATCGTATCACCGACCTTAAGCGGCGTGGTTTGGTACTCTGCGCCGTCGATGGCTAAATCGCCTGTGCGGTAGGTCCAGGCCACCTTCAGATCTTTAACGTTTGCGGTGTTGATCTGCTTATATTGCGCAAAGCGCTGCCCGAGCGTATTTCGCCCCCAGGCGGTCCAGTCATCACCGCTATTCTCTTCCGCCTGCGGGTCAATCACCTTCGACGGCGTATTATCTGCTGCTATTTCAGGATGAACACGGAACATATTCGCGAAAATAGCGACTATTGCGATCAGCAACCCTACAGACAATAGCGTGGAGACTTTGTTGCTCAGCGCTAATTTAGCGTCGCTCTGCAATACCGGTGAGAACAGCGTAGCGAATAGCGCCACCACCAGGAAAGTAATGGTTCGCGGCACCAGTTGCCAAAAATCGCTACCGACTTCGGCGAAAGCCCATATTAAGCTAATAAGCAATAGTCCCCAGGCGATATATAGCGCCCAGGTTCTGCGCTTAAATAAGCCTGCCCCGACCGCCGCCATCGCCAGACCCGCCGGCAGGTAGAACCACGAACCGCCGAGCGTGATCAGGTATACCCCGCCACCGGCAAGCAACAACCCCAGTATAATCAGTAAACTACCAATTAACCTGGATAACAGGAGAACGCTTTTTTTCATTTCAATAATTTCCTTGCTAAAACGATTGCCCTGAAGTTCAGGGACTGCTACAGATTTTTTTGTGGTTAAAAAAATAACCTATCGCAATAATTAACATGCGAAACTTTATTTTTTTGGCAATAGTCCCCCGCTCCTGTTGCCAACGCAAAGGAGGGAAAATATTAACCAGATTAATGAAGGGGGGAATTCAGGTGCTGATATACGATGATTGGAAATAATGCTTATACATGTCTCTTATCCCTGCGATAAATAGTGGTAAACCAGGCCGGTAGTCGACGACGACATATACTCCAGCATTTATATTTTTATTAAATTAAGTAACTACTTAAATACATTATCATGTACATTTGAGTAACAAAAGATTCAGATGACCTCAAAAAAACCTCAAAATGAAGTTTACCATCAAACAAATTGCGGCTCAGGCGGGTGTAAGTAAAGCGACTGTGGATCGAGCATTGCATAAACGCGGGGCGGTTCATGCGCAAACGCAGCGACGCATACGCCAGGCAATTAACGATCTCGAGCTACAGGAGCGGACTAACCTGGCATCGGGCAGAACCGTTGCCGTTGATGTGATATTACATACCCCGCAACGCTTCAGCCGTCTTGTTTGCGATGCCTTGATCGACGAAATTCATCGTTTCGCGCCGTTTCGTTTAAACCTGCGCTTCCACTGTTTCGAAACCATCAGCGTGCGCGAGATGCGCAAGCTGATGCTGCGCTGCGCCAATGACAGCTATGGCATTGTGCTGAAAGCCGAGAACCACCCACTACTCGCCCGTACTATTGATGAGCTGCAAAAACATCGCGTCCCGGTGGTCACCCTGGTTACCGATATTCCACAAAGCAAACGGCTGCGCTACATTGGGATCGATAACCTCTCGGCAGGCAGGACCGCCGCCTATCTCATGTCGCAATGGCTGCGCAATGCTGCACTGGATGTTGCGGTGGTACTGAGCAGCCAAAACTTTTTGGGTGAGGAAGAGCGTGTCTCAGGTTTCAGTGCGGCGTTAAGGACCATGGCGCCGACGCTGAGCCCTATCCGCATCAGTGAAGGCTATGGTATGGATGACCCCACGTTTGAGGTGATGTGTCGGGCGCTGCGCGCGAACCCCAGATTGCAAGCGGTCTATTGCGTTGGCGGGGGAAATGCGGCCATCCTGCGCGCTTTCGCCGCATGCAACCGGGAGATCGCCACTTACCTTGGGCATGATGTTGATGAGGAAAATCGGCGCCTGCTGCTGGAGGGTAAAATCAATGCGGTCATTCAACACGACCTCCATCAGGATGCCCGCGCCGTTTTCCAGACGCTGTTGGTATTTCATGGCTTTCTCGCACCACGCGATCTGACCAGCCCATGGTCGGTCGTTAATGTCATCACCCCTTATAACGTGTAGTACCCGCGGCCGGCGCCTGGGATTCCCGGCGGCGAAGCGCTGCTGATAGAGCGCGCTCAGCCAGTCGATAAACACCCGCACCCGGGGGGAGAGCTGCCGGTGCTGTGGATAAAGTGCGGAAAGCGGCATCCCGGGGCTTGCCCATTCGCTCAGAACTTCGACTAAACGCCCCTCTGCCAGCTCCTCCTCGACGTGGTAGCGAGGCAACTGGATAAGACCCGCGCCGCGAAGGGCGCAGCTGACATAGTTTTCCGCATCGTTCACCGTGACCCATCCTTTGAGGTAGAAGGCCTGGACTTTGCCATTCACCATCAGTTCAAGCGGGTAGTTCGTCCCCCTGCTGGTAGAGAAAAAATTCACGCATTGATGGGACGGAAGATCGTTTGGCGAGCGCGGCCAACCGTGGCGGTGCAGGTATTCCGGGCTGGCGCAGATCGCCTGCGGCATGGTCGCTAAATAGCGCGCCACCAGCGAGGAATCCTCTAACTTGCCCGCGCGAACGGCGCAATCAATCCCCTCGCGCACCAGATCAACCAGCCGATCGCCGCTGCTGATGACCAGCTCAATGTCCGGATAACGGGAGTGAAACTCGTCAATCCGCGGCAGAACAATGCGCGTCGCGTGGGCGCCATGAAGATCCACCCGCAGGGTCCCCCGCGGGCGCACTAGCGCGTGGCGCAGCGAAGACTCAGCGTCATCCAGCTCTGAGAGGATATGCACACATCGTTCGTAAAAGGCCTTGCCATCCAACGACGGGCGCACATGTCGCGTCGTGCGCTCCAGGAGTCGACACTCTAAGCTTTTTTCCAGCGCTTTTATTGCATTGCTGGCCGTCGCTCTGGGTATCCCCAGCCGATCCGCTGCCAGGCTGAAACTTTCCAGCTCCACAATGCGGGTAAAGAGAACGAGGGTATCAAACTTATCCATCGGCCACCTTTCAGCTCAATCAATTGTTAATCTATATGGAATTATCATATCAAATTCTCCCCATTTATCTCTCCGGGAAAAACACTAATATCTCTGGCAACCCGTAAATAAACGGATAATGCTTAGCCCCCCGGAGAGAACTATGAATGTTACACACAAAACGGCGCTGGTGACCGGAGCATCCCGCGGTATTGGGCGCGCCATTGCCGAACGTCTGGCGCAGGAAGGGTTCACCGTCATCGTTAACTACGCGGGCAACGCGCAGGCCGCGCAGCAGACCGTGGATGAGATCACGGCCAAAGGCGGTCACGCCGTGGCTATCCAGGCGGATGTTGCCAGCGAGAGCGATGTCAGCCGCCTGTTCAGCGAGGCCAAAGCGGTGACCGGCAGTCTGGATGTCGTGGTGCATAGCGCCGGGATCATGCCGATGGCAAAGATCACTCCTGCGGGCCTCGCCGATTTCGACAAGGTGATTCATACCAATCTGCGCGGCGCCTTCCTTGTACTGGCGAACGCCGCGGAAGCGGTCAGTGAAGGCGGGCGTATTATCGCCCTCTCCACCAGTGTGATTGCCAAATCATTCCCGGCCTATGGTCCCTATATCGCCTCGAAAGCCGGCGTCGAAGGCCTGGTGCACGTGCTGGCAAATGAACTGCGCGGGCGCAATATCACCGTCAATGCCGTTGCCCCGGGGCCAACCGGCACCGATCTGTTCTTCAACGGCAAAAGTTCCGAACAGATTGACGCCATCGCCAGACTGGCGCCGTTGGAGCGGATCGGCGCGCCGGAAGAGATCGCCAGCGTGGTCGCGACCCTCGCCGGCCCGGACGGTAGCTGGGTCAACTCGCAGGTCATTCGGGTTAACGGCGGTTTTGCCTAAGTTCAGCGTTTTCACTCTGTGCGGATAGTTTCGCTATCCGCTATTCAGGAGCACATCATGCAACACGTTATTCTGATTACCGGTGCCTCCAGCGGGTTCGGGGCGCTGGCGGCCCGGGCTTTTGCTGACGCCGGCCATATTGTCTATGCCAGTATGCGTGACACCGCCGGACGGAACGCGCCGCAGGTGCAGCACGCCCTGGATTATGCCGCCCGGCGCGGTGTCGATTTGCGCACCGTTGAACTGGATGTTCAGTCCGGGGATTCCGCCGAGGCGGCGATAGCGCACATTATTGCCCGCGAAGGACGCCTGGATGTGGTAGTGCACAACGCGGGCCATATGGTCTACGGACCGACGGAAGCTTTCCTGCCGGAACAGTTCACTCAGCTTTACGATATTAATGTGCTGGGCACCCAGCGGGTGAACCGCGCCGCCCTGCCGCAGCTGCGTAAACAGGGGCATGGGCTCTTATTGTGGGTGGGCAGCAGCAGCACCCGCGGCGGGACGCCTCCGTATCTGGCGCCCTACTTTGCGGCAAAGGCAGCAATGGATGCGGTGGCCGTCAGCTATGCCGCGGAACTGGCGCGTTGGGGCATTGAGAGCTCGATTATCGTTCCCGGCGCCTTTACCAAAGGTACCAACCATTTTCTGCACTCTGGCAAACCGGCGGACAGCGCACGCGAACGGGAATATACCCTAAGCGGGCCTACCGCCGGCCTGGGCGAAGAAGCGCTGCGCGGCCTGGCCGCCTGCGAACCCGAAGAGGCGGATGTGGAGGAGGTTGCCGCGGCGATGGTCAATATTGTCAATGCCCCCTACGGCACGCGCCCGTTCCGCGTGCATGTCGACCCGTCGGATGATGGCGCCGCCGTAGTTAACGCCGTCGCCGATCGCATTCGCAAAGAGTTTTTACAACGTATCGGATTAGGGGATTTGCTCACTCCTCACCGTACGGCCTGAGAGAAACCGCAGGCCGGAGAGTCCGTTCCGCCGGCCTGAGATGAAGGGAAGTCTGAGTATGCGCACGCTGCTATTTCTGCTCTGCGGTTTTCTGCTGGCGGGGGCATGCCGTCTGCTGAGCAAACTGTTCAGCGCGGTGTATCCGCCTGCCGCGGTCACCTTCGCGCTGTTTTTTTCACTGCTGTGGCTCGGCGTGGCCGTCGCGAATATGATCTTTGGCATCACGAGGGCCGGCTATAGCCTTGCTGAGGAGCTCCCCATTTTTCTGCTTATACTCTTCCCTCCGCTGTTGCTTATATGGTGGCTCACCGGGAAATAGTATTACGCCAGATACTGGTCAAACTCGAGACGTTCGCCATCCGGGCCACGAATCAGCAGGAACCGGAGCTTCTCTTCCTGTACCGGCCCTTTATCCAGCGGATAGCCCAACGTTGTGAGCACCGCCATGACCGCAGCAAGGTCGCTGACTTCCAGCGCAATATGGTCTATCCCGCAGCGAGCGCGATCGAAGGCGAGGCCATTGGGGAGCTGGTACAGCTCCAGTACCACGCCCCCCATTTCGATAAACGCCACCTCAATATTCCCGCTTCCGGAGGGTTTGCTAAAACGCCGCCGCAGCGTAAAGCCGAGGGGCTGATAAAAGGCCAACGAGCGCGCGATATCCTGCACCTGGTAGCCGATATGAGCGATGTTACGTATCAGGTCACGCATTTTATACTCCTTTACGCACACACCAGAAGCCATAGAAAGCGACATACACAAAGCACAGCAACGGCACCATAAAGGCGATTTGCATATTGCCGCCGTTGAGATCGGAGATAATCCCCATCACTAATGGGATGACTGCCCCACCGATGATCGACATCACCACAATGGAACCGGCGGTTTGCGTATCTTTGCCCATTCCTTTAATCACCAGACCAAAGTTGGTTGGCCAGCACGGCGCCATGCAGAAGCTCACCAGTATCAGTGCATAGACCGCTAACATCGAGTGGCTGAAGACCGCAACCAGCAGCAGCACCGTCGCCACCAATGCAAACGCTCCCAGCAGCGCCGCGGGATTCAGGCGATTCATCAGCCAGGTGGCGATACCTTTACCTATGGCGTAGATCACCAGCGAGGCCAGCAGCCAGTAGGTAGCGGAGTGCTCGCTGGTCCCATGCTGAACAAGCTGTACGAAACGAATAGTGAAACTCCATACGCCAACCTGCGCCCCGACGTAGAGAAACTGTGACAGCACACCCAGCCGAAAACGCGGCAGCGCAAAAAGGCGTTTCAGCGTCGGTCCCATACTCTCGCCAGGCGTCTGTTGCTGCTGAGATTGTTCCCCCTTGCAGGACGGGAACTTAATAAAGACAAAGACCAGAGCCAGCACAACCAGCACCGAGCCAATAATCAGATAAGGTCCGACAACCTGGCTTACCATCTGATGCCGCGCCGCTTCTGCCATCTCAGCGGGCATGGCCAGCAGTTGATCGTGGCTCGGGTCGTGTTCGCCGAAGACCATCATCTGGCCGATAAGAACCCCGGAAATCACCCCCAGAGAGTTAAAAATCTGCGAAAAGTTAATGCGCTGTGTTGACGACTGGATCGGTCCCAGCAGACTGGAATAGGTATTGGCGGATGTTTCCAGAAAAGAGAGGCCACAGGCAATCACACCAAGGCAGGCAAGGAAAGCGCCATACGTCATAATTTGCGCCGCAGGCACAAACAGAAAGCAGCCCAGCGCGTACAGGCATAAGCCAATCACGATCGCCACTTTATAGGAGTAGCGTTTGATCAGCGCGGCGGCGGGCAGCGCCACAAAAAAGTAGCCAAGGAAAAAAATCGACTGTACCAGCGCCGTCTGGGTATCGGTCAGATCAAATCCCTTTTTAAACTGGGCAATCAGAATGTCATTCAGGTTGCCTGCCATGCCCCAGAGGGCAAACAGGCAGCACACCAGCAAAAACTGTAGCCAGGGGGTATGCGACAGGTAGGCGCTGGTATCCAGCTTTTCGTTGTGAATCGCATCTTTATCCACTTTGTCAGTGATCAGCGTACTCATGGTCTATCCTCGTTATCGTTTTTTACAGTAGGGTTTCAGGCCACTTCAACATCAGAGGTGGTACGGGCAAGACGTTCCAGCGCTTCTTCATAATCTGGCAAAGATGAGGCGCCGCGTCTTTCGACGCTGACCGCGGCATAGGCCGCCGCAAACCGGGTGGCCACATGGAGCGCATCGCCACAGGCAAGGCGGGCGGCGAGCGCCCCATTGAACGCATCGCCTGCTCCCGTGGTGTCACAGGGGTGAGATGGGAAACATGGGATATGAGTTTTCACGCCCTGCTCACTCAGTAAAGCGCCGTTCGCCCCGAGGGTGATGATGACGTTTTTCGCCCCACGCGAGTGCAACACCTCGGCTGCCTGCCCGGCTCCGGGCAGATCGTCTGCCCGACATCCGGTCATCAGCCAGGCTTCCGTGGCGTTGGGGGTCAATAAATCCACTTTGCCGAGAAAGGCATCGTCGACCGGTTGCCAGGGGGCGGGATTAAGCACGACAAAGGCGCCGGAGGCCCTGCCTGCGGCAATCACCTGTTCAATAGCAGACAGGTTATTCTCCAGTTGAACCAGCACCACGTCGGCGCAGCCGATCGCCGCAATACAACCGGCAATTTCATCATCGGACACCGTCATGTTGGCGCCAGGATCGACGGCAATCATGTTTTCAGCATCATCGCCGGCGACATAAATAAGCGCGTTACCGGTGGGGGCCTGATCGGTCACCAGTAAGGTGACGGCATTAAATCCCACCGCCTTGAGGTGCCGGCGCGCGAAATGGCCAAAAGTATCTTCACCAATCTTGCCGATATAGTGGACATTAGCGCCGGCCTTCAGCGCCGCCGTCGCCTGATTCGCCCCTTTGCCACCGGCGCTGGTCATACTCCCGGAAGCCACCAGGGATTCGCCGGGTACCGGGAAGCGTGCAACCCGGGCAACCATATCGAAGTTAAATGAACCAAATACACAGACTTTGCCTGGCATTGTTCTCTCCTTTTTTATGCGTGGACCGGGGAATGGCTCGCCTCGTCAAGATCCCGGATCAGCGTTTCCCAGGCCTGAACAAGCGGTACATTCGGGCGGAATAAGCCGCTGCTTCCCAAAATCAGCACCTGAGCGCCGGCCTCAAGCAATTTCCGATAGGTCTGGCGGTTACATGAGCCATCAACCTCGATAAGGAAGCTGAGCCCATGCTGTTGCTTGATCTGCTGGAGCTGGGCGATTTTTTCGACCATTTCAGGAATAAAAGGCTGACCGGCATAGCCGGGATCCACGGTCATGATGGTGACTTTATCGAGCAGGTGCAGATAGTGGCGGAGCGTCTCCAGCGGCGTGGCGGGATTTAGTACCATACCGACCTGTTTGCCGGCCTGGTGCAGGGTATTGATCACGCGGAAGGCTTCACGACTGATGGTTTCAGGGTGAACGGAGATGGCGTCCGCTCCGGCATCCAACAAGGCCGGGATAAACGCCATCGGTTCTTCGACCATCAGATGAACATCGACAGGCAAGGTGGTCCAGGGACGAATTTGTGCCACAAAGCTGGTCGAAAGTGCCAGGTTTTTGACATAGTGGCCATCCATCACATCGACATGCAATCTGTCCGCTTTGCTGTTCAAAAAGTTCAGCTGGTCGCTCAACTGCATCATGTCCATACACATGAGTGAGGGGGAAATGTAATAACGCATAATGCCTCTCTGTTTCGGTATTTATTCCGGTCATTCGCTGATTTCAGGCAAAGTCTGGCCTCACCGCGCGGCGCGGAGTTTCGCCAATGCATAGATTCACCGTCACGACGTGACGGTACACTCAGGCAATTTGTATGCTGACGTTATGCCAGGTCATCTCTTTTTCGGGCAGCGGATCATCAAATGCTTCGGTTATCAAACAGTCCAGTTCTCCCAGACCGCCGATCCTTGCCACTCCCAGTCGTCCCAGCTTGCTGCCGTCGACCAGCGCCACGACCCGACGGGCCGCCATCATCATTTGCTTTATCTGGGCGGCGTGAGCGTCCGTTCCGGCATACAGACCGCTGTCACGCTCCAGCCCCTGACACGAGAAGAAAAACGTATCGATGGCATATTCGCGCAGCATGCGTCCGGTCATTTCGCCGAAGAAAGCCTCCTCAGTCGGTGAAAAATCGCCGCCAGGACCAATCAGGTGCAAGGATCGGCGGCTCATTAATGCCTGCAGAATAGCGACAGACGGCGTGATAACCGTTAACGTCATCTCGGGGATCTGACGTGCCATAAACCAGCTGGTACTGCTGCTGTCCAGGAGAATGGTGTCTCCTGGCTGGAGGAGTTGCAGCGCTTTGCGGCCAAGACGCGTTTTGGCTTCGCTATGCAGCAATGTACGTTGCTGAAAGCTCCCTTGCCCATCCTGGATCGGTAGATCAGGCTGGCGCCCTCTGGCGGTGGACGGTGGGTTTTCGGCCAACAGCGCCCCGCCGTGACTGCGGTTTAAAACTCCTTTTCGCTCCAGTTCACTTAGATCCCGACGTATCGTTTCACGAGAAACCCGGGTTGCTTGCGCAATCTCATTAACCCGCATGACACCGTGTTGGCTTAACAACCCGACAATTAAGCGATGACGTTCCAGCGGTAACATAACTCTCTCCTGCAGTGCCTGATAAGATTACCTTGCCCATCGATGGGGTGCTGCGACCGTGAAAACGTCCAGCACAGGTGGTGATACCCTCGTCGCTCCGTGTGACAAGAGCCACATTTCCGCCCCCCTCCAGGCGCTTCCTTTCCCTCATTCGGCCGTTATCCGGTCACAAACAAAAGCAAACAAAAAACAATGCCACTCTGCTTTTGTGCCTGTATATGACCGTTTGTGACTGTCTGGTCATAATGTTTTCCTGTCCCGCCCTGTTAATTAAAATCAAATGAAAATAAAAAAATGCTTATTTGCTCACATTATTTTCATTTGATGCGTTTTCTAATGTAAAAACGTTAATACAAAGCGTTAAATGAAAACAACTGAAAACAGACGACAGGATTAGACCATGAATGAGACCACTCGCCGTTTTGCCCGTTTAATTGACCTCAGCGCCGTACAGGCGACCAGTACGGAAGCTGATATTCGTGCCTGTGCGGAACTGGCTACCCGCTACAACATCATTTCTGTGCATGTGTTGCCCTGCTGGACACGCTTTCTCAGCACGCTACTGCCGGAACAGGGACGGGGCGATATCATGATTGGCGGCCCGGTTGGTTTCCCTGGCGGTGGGCACGCAACCGATATTAAGGTCCAGGAAGTCCGTCAGCTTATTGCTGACGGTGCCCGGGAAGTGGATATGGTGGTGAATATCGGCAAAGTGCTGTCCGGGGATTATGACTATGTCCGCGCAGATTTACGGCGGGTTGTTGAAGCTGCAGCGCCGGTACCGGCCAAAGTGATCCTCGAAACCCACTATCTCAATGAGGAACAGATCTGTCGGGTTTGCGATATTGCCGTCGAGGTGGGGATGAAGTGGGTGAAAACGTCCACCGGATGGGCCCCTACCGGCGCGACTCCAGAAAAGGTCAGCATCATCGCCGGGCAGTTGAAAGGTCGCATCGACATCAAAGGCGCGGGAGGAATTCGCGATCTGGATAGCGTGCGCGCGCTCTACCGGCTTGGCGTCCGCCGCTTTGGCATGAGCCTGGGAGCTGTTAGCACCGTGCTGGCCCAGCTGGAACAAAATCCGGACCTCTTCCCTGAACTGAACGCCAGTTAAAATATGCCCGTGTGCGGGCCTGTGGCCCGCCTTATGACGTCACCGGAGTCAGTGATGAAAAATAAAATATTAACCATTGATGTCGGCACCGGAAGTACCCGAGCCGCCATCCTGAGGGCCGATGGTTCCCTGGTGGGGTTTGCTCAGCGGGAGTATGAGCAAACTACTCCCCGTGCCGGCTGGTCTGAACAGGCACCGTCTTTGTGGTGGCAATCTGCCTGCGAGTGCATTCGCGAAGTTTTGTACCGTTTTCCTGAGACCCGCGCACAGATCGCCGTGATAGGTGCCTGCGGACAAATGCATGGCACCGTACTGCTGGATAGCGCGGGTCACCTCGTCGAAGATAAGGCGCTGTTGTGGAATGACAAACGGAGCCAGCCGCAGGTCGACGCTTTTATTGCCCGTGAAGGCGCTGAACGCTGGCTGCACCATCTGAATAATCCTCCGGCAGCCGCCTGGCCGGCCTTTAAGCTGGCGTGGTGGCGGGAGCATTATCCTCAAAGTGCGGCACGGATTGCAAAAATACTGATGCCGAAAGATTTCATTAACTTCATGCTGACCGGCACCATCGCCACCGATTACAGCGAGGCTTCCTGCTACTTTCTGATGGACAGCGAAAGCCGCAGCTGGTCGCCACAGGCGCTGGAATTATTTGGCTTGAGACGGGATCAGTTACCGGACCTGAAACTGTCCAGCGAGGTTATCGGCGAGGTTACCCACGAGGCTTCGACGCTGACCGGCCTGCCCGTTGGGATCCCGGTGGTCGCCGGTACGTCAGATATGGCGGCCACCCTGCTGGGCTCCGGCGTGTATCAGCCCGGAACGGCATCCGATTCTACGGGAACCTCCACGCTGATCACGGTGGTAGCGCCGCAACCGTTGTTGCATTCACGGGTTAATAACCTGCATCTGGCAAACCAGGCCTGGGGCGGGTTTACCCTCCTCGATGCTGGCGGCGATGCGGTACGCTGGGCGCGCCAGGCGCTGGCAGAAAACCACATTACGCACCCGGAGCTGCTGCTGCAGGCGGCCGCCGTACCCGCCGGTGCGGAAGGATTATTATTTCTGCCCTACCTGACCGGCGAGCGCATGGCGGAGCACATCAATTCGCGCGCGCAGTTCTTCGGCCTGCAGCGAAAGCATGGTCGCGGCCATTTATTTCGGGCGGTACTGGAAGGGGTGGCGTTTGCCTCGGCGCGTAATCTCCGCCAGTTACGCCAGTGCGGGCAGCATCCCGAGCAGATGATCGCCTCAGGGGGCGGCGCACGCAGTCGGTTGTGGCTGGAAATCAAAGCGGCGGCGTACAATCTTCCCATTCTATCGACGCGCAATCCGGAGAATGGCGTCACCGGATGCGCTATTATCGCCGGCGTTGGCATCGGGATGTATGCGGATGTTGCCGAGGGCGTTCGGCAAACGGTGCAGTTCGACGAACCTGTGATGCCTGACCGGCGTCTGCAGGAATATTATCAGTCCTGTAGCGAACTTTTTGATACGCTTTATCAACAATCCGCGCCATTATACGATCGTCTGGATACGTTAAGTACCGGTCCAACCTGAAGGTGAGCTTCGCGGCCGCGGCCGGCATTTCTCTCGCTGAAGGTGACATCGTCCGTAAGAGAGGCACAATGTTTGCAGAAGAACGACAGGAAAAGTTACTCAGTATTCTCCGGGAAAAACGCAAAGTTACGGTTTCCGGGATGTGTGAAGTGTTCAACGTGTCTGGCGCAACCATTCGTGCCGATCTCCGTCAGCTGGAAGAAGCCGGGATGCTGACCCGCACCCACGGCGGCGCCATGCTGCGCACCCGGGCCAGTTTTGAGCAGGCCTCCGATATGCGGCAAGTCGTCAATCTGAACGCGAAAGAGCGTATTGGCCAGCGCGCCGCGGCGCTGGTAGAAGATGGCGATATCATCGTGCTGGATACCGGCACCACCACGCTGCATATCGCCCGTCATATCCGCGATCGGCAGAATGTGACCGTGGTGACTAACGATTATCAGATTGCCCGTGAGCTGGAGGCCAGCCCCACTATTCAGACCATCCTGCTGGGGGGGATTGTCAAAAAAGGCTACCACTGCGTGGTGGCCATCAACGGACGTTCTATTCTCGATACGCTAAATGTGGATAAGGCCTTTATGGGGGCCAACTCGCTTTCTGTGAAGCACGGCGCCTGCGTGGCCGATATTATGCTGGCGGAAACCAAACGCGGCATGGTGGAACATGCCAGTCAGGTCATTATGGTTTGCGACTACAGCAAGCTCAATAACACCTCGCTGGCGCAGTTCGCCCCGGCGGAACGCATCGATACTCTGGTGATTGACCGCCTCCCTGACGACGCGCAAGAGTATCAGACGGCCGGGATCCAGATTATTTCTCTGGATGAAGAGGCCCTTTCCTGAACGTCGTTCCTCCGGGCCTATGTTAAGAGCGCGACAGGTTTCACGCCACATTTACGTAGATCTTCCGCACTTACGCCTGGCGCCCGCTTGTCGGCTGGCCCGCAAGCCAGGCGTACACCGCCGCCAGATCCTGATTGGCATAGCCCTCTGCGGCCGCTTCGTCCCAGCAATCGGCGATTTTGCTGAGGATCGGCAGCTCCGTGCCTTCGGCCGCATCGAGTGCCAGGTTGGCATCTTTTAGCGCATGGCTGAGCTGCATTTGCGCAGGAAAACGGTTTTCCGCAATCATTTCCAGTTTGCCTTTGACGTACGGTGCCGCCAACGGACCGCCGTCCAGCGCTTGCCAGAACTGTGCGGGAGTAAACCCTAATTTCGCCGCCAGCAAGGCGCTTTCGGCCACGCCTTCCATCATTGTAATCAGCCAGGCGTTCAGCACGAGCTTCATTTTCTGGCTGCTGCCGGCTTCACCAAACCATTGCGTGCCGCGCGCAATGGCGGCAAATACGCGCTCAGCCGCCGCGCCTCGCTGACGGTCGCCGCTGGCGAGCACCAGAATTTGCGCATTCTCGGCCGGTTTTTTGGTCCCTGAGACCGGAGCATCGAGATAGATCAGTGAAGGATCCAGTGATTCCAGCAGGCCGATGGCTTCCCGGGTCTCCTCGACGCCAATGGTACCCATCTGGCAAAAAATCGTCCCTTCCCGGCACTCCGGGGCAATCTGCTGGATCACGTGCAACGTGGCTTCCGCGTCGGTCAGGACTGACAGAATCACCCCGGCAGACGCCACCGCCTGCTGCGGCGTCGCATGCCGGATGAGCCCGCTGGCCAGCAGATCGTCCCCCCGTTCCGGCGAACGGTTCCAGCCGTGGACGGTAAAACCCTTTTTTAGCAGATTGCTGGCAAAAGCGTGCCCCATGGCGCCCAGCCCAAGGACGGCGACAACCGGTAAGTTCATTCCATATTCTCCCACATCACGATTAATAACCCCACGCAGTTTCCCCTGACCATGACCTGAGCATCTCTGCGTAGTCGATTTCTCTGAATACCACGATAACTAACTATAACACCATGAGGTATGGTGATTTCTGCATAACAGATTTCCGTACATTGATATATCGAACTTGTTAACAATATGTATAATTATTTGCGTGTTTATAATGTCAACACACACTAATTAGCCTGGTTATTTCGCATGCTGTCATTTACCTCTGTTCGTGACGTTATTGACAGCAGAAACCTCAGCGCGCCTTTATTCTCCCTGACGAGGAATTGATAATATGAGTGAAAACTCTTATGACCGGCGTAATACGCTTGCGACGATAATTTATAATCTTCTCAACCCCATACCTTATGGCTTTTTTATTGCCGGATGGATCTTTGATATTATTTATCTCTACAGCACCAACGTGATGTGGGGAAAAAGCGCCAGCTGGCTTATTGCGCTGGGGTTGATTTTCGCGATCGTTCCGCGGCTGATTAACCTCGCGCAGGTTTGGTTCTTCGCCCCTTCCCCTCGGATCCCGGCGGCGAAAGTTGATTTCTGGTTGAACGTCATCGCGATTATTTCAGCCATTGTGAATTGTTTTGTCCACAGCCGCGATGCTTACGCCATTGCGCCACAAAATGTGGTCTATTCGACCCTCACCGTTATCTGCCTGCTCCTTGCCAACATTATCAGCTCCTCCTGCCATGCAAAAAATAAAGGTTATCGCCATGAATAAAATATTACTGCCCCTACCAGTAATGTTAACGCTGACTCTGGTCCTTGCGGGATGTGATGAAAAAGCGAAACTGTCGCCGGATCAACAAACCGGACCGGATCCGCTGATGCCAAAAGCACAGGATTACCTGATGCCGCCGATGCAGGTTCCGTCCGGCGTGGGCTGGAAAACAGGCGCCCAGCCTGACGTCGCCCAGGGGCTGAGCATTGAGAAGATGGCTGACGGCTTCCTGCATCCGCGCATGGTCTACGTCCTGCCAAACGATGATGTGCTGGTGGTTGAAAGCAACAGTCCCGGCGAAGAACCGCTGACCACGCCGAAACAGCTGATTGCCGGGATCGTAAAAAATCAGTCCGGCAAAGGCGGTAAAGGCGGTAACCGCATTACCCTGCTACGCAAAAGCGGCAGCGGCTGGGAAAAGCATGTTTTCCTCGAACATCTGCACTCCCCGTTCGGCGTCCAGCTGATTGGCGATAATCTGTACGTGGCCAATACCGACAGCATCATGCGTTATCACTATCAGCAAGGTGAAACGCACATCAGCGATGCCGGAACCGAGCTCGCCGACCTGCCCAATACCATCAACCACCACTGGACCAAAGCGCTGCTGGCGAGTCCCGATGGCAAGAAGCTGTATGTCGGAGTCGGTTCCAATAGCAACATTACCGAGAACGGTCTGGACGTTGAGTACCGTCGCGCCAACGTGCTTGAAGTCGATACCGCAACGGGAGCCAGCCGGATCTTTGCCAGCGGTATCAGGAACCCGACAGGCCTCGGCTGGGAGCCACAGAGCGGGAAACTGTGGGCGATAGCCAATGAACGCGATGAGATAGGTGCCGACCTGGTGCCCGACTATCTGACCTCCGTCCAGGACGGCGGTTTTTATGGCTGGCCCTGGAGCTATTTCGGTCAGCATGTCGATCGCCGCGTCCAGCCGCCTCGCCCTGACAAGGTCGCCAACGCCATCAAGCCGGACTACGCCCTGAGCTCCCACGTTGCGCCGCTGGGGATGCTGTTTTATACCGGGCAGATGCTGCCGCAAAAATACCAGGGCGGCGTCTTTATCAGCGAGCACGGCAGCTGGGATCGCTCACCGCTTAATGGCTATAAAGTCAGTTTCGTCGCCTTTAAAGAGGGCAAACCGGTCGGTAAACCAGAGAGCGTAGTTAGCGGTTTTGTCTCCCGGGATGAGAAAGAGTTGTATGGCGCTCCGGTAGGGCTTGCCCAGGATAACCAGGGGCGTTGATCATCGCCGATGATGTCGGAAATACCGTTTGGCGCGTTACGGCAAAATAATATTATGCCATTAATCCTTCGGCTTCCTGCAGTTGGGGAAGCCATTTTTATGCATCGACCATCAGTATCCATGAACACTGCAGGGAATAATTGGGGAAGTAAAGTGATAAGCTGTGAAGTCAGGACCGTTATTGCTAAGTGGCTACACCAGAATGGGTTGCTGAAAAGACATTCATCATAAATGAGACGTAAAATTCGATGAACCATTTATCCGCAATCAGGACCTTTGTCAGCGCCGCCGATCATAAAAGCTTTAGTGCCGCAGCCAAAGCATTAAATATAGAAGTATCAACCGCCTCTCGTCATATCTCTGAACTGGAAGAGTATTTGCAGGTGACGCTGTTTAACCGCTCCACCCGCGGATTAACGCTGACGGAATCCGGGGATTTTTTCTACTCGCATGCCAGACAGCTGCTCCTGCAATGGGAGGAAGCGCGGCATTTAACTTCCGCGCTGGATAAGCACCCTTCCGGCCTGCTGCGCATTAGCGTGCCCAGTACCTTTGGTCGATTACACGTCATGCCGTTTGTCGATGAGTTTCTCCGTCTGCATCCCAACATCTCTCTGGATATCAGTTTTAATGATGAGATACAGGATCTGATTGAAGCGCGAATCGATCTGAGTATTCGCATTGGGGTGTTGCCGGACTCCTCCATTCACGCGCGCAAACTGGCCTCTCAGACGCGTGCAGCGTGGGCCAGCCCGCAGTGGATCGCGAAAAACAGCCCTCCCGCCGCCCCCGGTACCGGCGGCAACAGTCAGAACGAGATGAATATTGTGATGTTTTCTCGCCTGCACGGCGCCGGGTGGTATACGCGCCAGGCCGGGTCACAGGATGAATGGCAGCGGATACCGATTAACTATCGGCTTAGCGTCAGCGACAGCGCGGCGATGCTTTATGCCTGCTGCAACCACGCCGGGATTGCGATTCTGCCCAACTGGTTATCCCGCGAGGAAGAGGAAAAAGGCCATATCCAGCGGGTCTTTCCAGACTGGGAGTTTAGTATGTTCCCCAGCGAAACCGCCGTCTGGCTGATCTATCCGCAAAAGCGGATTTTACCGCACAAGGTCAGAACCTTTATTGACTTTATGGTTGAGAAAGTGGGAACCCCGCCGTACTGGGAAGATCGGCCCGCGGTTTATCGCGAGCAGTAGCAGACGCAATCGTGCGCCGACAGGATTAACGCAACGGTCGTCTGCAACCCTTGCGTTAATCACCCTATTTTTACTCCTGCCGTGGATAAGGGAATTTCACCACCAGTTTTTTGACGCTATTGGCGCGACCGGCGGTATGACACATCGGTTTATGAATTTCTCCAGGATAAAAAACAATAAACTCGCCCTGGTTCAGCACTACGGAACCATTCGTCGGGCTATGTTTTAAAAAATAAAGATCGGTTGCGGCGGGTGGCGTTCTGTACTCCTCTGCATCCGGCGGCGTCGTTCTGAAATAAATTGTTTCCGTGCCGCTAATTACCAGCTGAATATCACCATAGCATTGATGAAACTCGGGATAATGACCTGTGCCGGGCCTGGTTTCACCTTCGCTGACGATATAGAACCACTCCTGTCCTTGTACAGAATATTTCCCGGGCGGCGTATTTATCAGCGCCGATAGTGCAAGGTCGGGATGGTTCAGTATTTCCGTTAACGGTTTAATATCCTCACTGACATTATCTAAGCTTGCTATAAGCATAATACCCTCAATAATATATGGTTGTTGACAGGAAATAACGTTATTTATACTGGCTTTGCGGAAGGTTGACGCACGCTTTTTCTTTTAACCAGCTCCCCGCTAAGCAACACGCTGGTATGGTTGTTATTCCGCCCCGCGTCTATTTTACTGACCAGCAAATCAACGGCGGCGGCTCCCAGCTTTTTATTACCCACTTTCACGGTGGTCAATGCCGGTTCCATCACCCCGGAGACCGGCAGGTCGTCAAAACCGATAACTGAAACATCATCGGGCACGCGGAATCCGCATTCCTGGAGCGCTCTTATACAGCCGTAGGCGACGATGTCATTAATACAAAAATAGCCTTGCGCAATTTTCCCTGTCGCCCTGATATGGCTCAGCATAGCTTCATATGCCGAGCGGGCGTTGGGACTGATGCAAACCAGATTTTCCGGGGCGGATCTTAGCCCGATCAGCGGTACCAGCTCATGAAAGGCCTGCTCACGCTGCCTGAAATTTGGCGTATGTGCATCGCTGTATACCAGCCCGACATCCTCTATTGCGGCACGTTTGAAATGGTGAAGAATATTGTAAATCGCCGCACGATTATTCATGTTAATAAAATCAAAGGGTAAAAAATCGTTCACATTATCGATAATCACAAAGGGTACCGATAGCCGACGGAGGGGCGTAAAGTCACCCTGTTCAAACTCGGTGCCAAGGATCACCAACCCATCGGCGAGAGCTCCGCTATTCTGCGACCTGACGATTTCTTCAACGCTTTTTTTGTCATAGCCCACGACCTCGAGCGCATAGCTATATTTTCCGGCCTGTTCGATGAGTCCATCAATATATCCACTAATAAACAGGTTATGCGCCTCATTGATTGTTTCGCCATGTAAAGCAATTTTCAGAAAGCGCAATACGCCGCGAATTTCTCTTGCCGATGATTGTTGATAATTTAGCTCATGGGCAATTTTCAGGATTTTCTCCCGGGTCTCTACGGATAAGCCTTTTTTGCCGTTAATCGCTATCGATACTGCGCTCAAAGAAACGTTGGCTTTTTTGGCAATATCTTTAATTTTAACCATAATGACAATTCAACCTTATGTATTACAAGCTTTATTTGGTTGTCTTTTATTATATAAACCCTAGCCTGTTAGCAAATTTAAACATGTGATAATCATCACAATTCCTTTTCCTTAAAATCATTTTAGTAAAATTTTAGTTTACGCCGCCGCTGACCAATTTCATTATCAAAACAGATATCCGACAGACCCCAGGCCATTAATTAAATATCAGTCCTTTAAGGATTTAGCAAATGAAGAAGTTCATTAATACCCCTACTGAATACGTGGCAGAAATGCTCGAGGGAATTTATGCGGCACACCCCCGGTATCTTAAATATGCCGATAACGATCGCCATTGTCTGGTGACCGCCCAGCACACTCGTCCCGGGAAAGTTGGCATTGTCACCGGCGGCGGTTCGGGCCATCTGCCGCTGTTTCTGGGATATGTCGGGAATAATTTGCTCGATGGCTGCGCCGTCGGCGATGTTTTTCAATCTCCGTCCGCCGATCAGATTTTACAGGTGACAAAAGCGGTGGATAAAGGGGCTGGCGTGCTCTACCTCTACGGTAATTACAGCGGAGATATCCTCAATTTCGACATGGCTTCCGAGATGGCGGAGATAGAGGGTATCAGAACGCTATCCGTACGCGGGGCCGATGACGTCGGATCGGCCCCGCCTGAACGAGCGGCAACGCGGCGCGGCGTAGCCGGCATTTTTTTCATGTATAAAATCGCCGGCGCCGCCGCTGCGGCCGGTTTATCCCTCGATGAAGTCGCCAGAGTGGCTAAACAGGCCGGGGATTGCACCAGAACAATTGGCATCGGGCTCTCGCCCTGCATCATTCCTGAGGTGGGCCAGGCCGCCTTCTCGGTGGCCGAGAATGAAATGGCCATTGGCATGGGTATCCATGGCGAGCCCGGCATTTCGACCGCCGCGCTCGGCACTGCCGATGAAATTATTGACCGCATCCTGCCCCTGCTTCTTGACGAGCTGCATTTTGCCCCCGGTGACCGTACTGCCGTTCTGCTTAATGGCCTGGGCGGGACGCCTCTGGATGAGCTGTATATTCTTTTCCTCCGGGTCAAACAGACGCTGGATGAACGCGGTATCGCCGTATTCCACGCCTATCAGGGAGAGTACGCCACGGCAATGGAAATGACCGGGTTTTCGCTGTCCCTGTGTAAGCTCAACGCTGAGCTGGCGGGCTATCTCGCCACCTCCGCCTGTACCCCCTTCTTCTGCCAGCCGGATCTGGCTAGCTAAAGGTACGATATGAAAACTGAACTGACATTTAACGATACGACAGGCCTTATTGCCGCGTGGTCTGCCGAACTAAGCCTGAAGCGGGATGAATTGATCGCATTAGACCAGGCGGTCGGCGACGGTGACCTTGGCATCACGATGCAAAAAGCCTTCCATGCCGCGCAGCAGATACCGCCCGAGCAGGAGAAAGGCATTGCTCATTACCTCATGCAGTGCGGCCTGACGATGGCCAGGGCGGCGCCATCAACAATGGGAACATTGATGGCCACCGGATTTATGCGCGGCGGGAAAGCGCTTGCGCCGCAGTTAATGACGCTCAGCGCCACGGATCTGGCCACCTTCTTCAGCGCCTTTACCCAGGGTATCGCGGAGCGAGGAAAAGCCCAGCCCGGAGAGAAAACCGTTCTGGACGTCTTATTACCCGCCAGCGAGGCGCTAGCGCAGGAAACCGCCGCGGGAGCGCCGCTCGGCCGCGCGGTAGAAGCCGCACAGGCGGCCGCGATAGCCGGACTTGACGCCACCCGAACCATGTTTCCCCGTCATGGTAAAGCGGCGGCGTTTGCCGACAGCAGCGCGGGTAAACAAGATCCCGGCGCTACCGTCGCGCTGATTCTTTTTAACGTACTCAGCCGCTACGTTAAGCAATAACAAGACTGTTCACCGTTATTCAGGCAGTAAAAAATCCGGAACGCCCGGCGTCTTGCGCCCAGGTCCGGCATATTTTCTTCAACATCTGACGAGGTCTCTGTGAAAAAATTATATGGCATTACCACTGCAATGATTACACCGTTTAATGATGACGACACCATCAATTATGCCAGCATCGAAGCGCTGACCGATTTTCTTGTCGAGAAAGGCGTGCACTGTCTTTATCCGCTGGGCACCACCGGCGAAATGTTTCGCCTCAGCGAACAAGAACGGAAAAAAGTTGCGGAAACCGTCATTAAAAGAAATAACCAGCGCGCGACGGTTTATATTCACGTCGGTGCGATGACCACCGCAGAAACGCTGTCGCTGGCCCGCCACGCGGTAGAGGCCGGGGCCGACGGAATTGGTGTTGTAACGCCGGCGTTTTTCGGCGCGAACGACCGTGAGCTGGAAGCCTATTTTGTCGCCGTCGCCAATGCCGTGCCCCGCGATTTTCCCGTTTATCTCTACAATATTCCGCAGTGCGCCGCTAACAATCTTTCTGCTGACGTCGCTCAGCGCGTTGCGGATAAGTGTAAGAATGTCGTGGGGATTAAATACAGCTACCCGGACTACCTCACCGTGAATCAGTACCTCGCCATCAATGACCATGATTTTTCCGTTATGGTCGGTGCCGACCGCCTGTTTCTCCCGGCGCTGGCGATGGGTTGCGATGGCGTGGTTTCAGGGGTTTCCTGTGTTTACCCGGAGCCTTTTATCAAAATTTATGATGCCTTTAATCGTGGGGATATTCCCGGGGCGCGTGCCGCTCAGCGCCAGGCGAATAAATATTGCGAACTGCTGAGAAACGGCAGCAATATGTCTTACTTTAAAGAAGGACTTAAATATCGCGGAATTCATGCCGGCGTGATGCGGGCGCCGCAATTAAATATTACGCCCGAAGAAGTTCAGACTTTGATCGCCGGGCTCGCTGAACTGGAAACATCAACCGGCATTTAACTTCGTCGAATAATATAAATTTTAGACTAATAACGTCGACGTCAAGATGAAGTTTAGAGGATTCTTTCATGAGAAGAACAGACTCTGTACCTGTACCTGATAATGCCCTGAGCCACAATAAGGTTAACGCCATTCCCGGAGCAAAGCTGAGATGGTATCTGGTGGTGATTATTCTGCTGGCCGCGGTGGTCAACTATCTCGACCGCGCCAATCTCAGCGTGGCGAATTCAACCATTGCCGCTGAATTTGGTCTGTCGTCATTTCAAATGGGATTGCTGCTATCGACCTTTCTGTGGCCTTATGCGCTGGCCAATCTCCCTGCCGGGTATCTTGTCGACCGCTTCGGTCCCAAAAAGATGTTTTCCTTTGCCGCCGGGGGCTGGTCGCTGGTGACGATATTCTGCGCGTTTGCTAATGGCTTCGGGGTAATGTACGCGCTGCGCATGCTGCTGGGCGTAACGGAATCGCCGTTTTTTACCTCCGGCGTCAAAGTCACCAACAGCTGGTTCAGTAAAGAAGAGCGCGGCTTTCCCACCGCCCTGTTCAATACCGGGTCGCAGATTGCCAATGCCATTGCGCCGCCCATATTGACGATACTGATGCTGACCATGGGTTGGCGAGGCATGTTTATCGTTATTGGGGTTCTGGGGCTGGTGATTCTGCTCGCATGGCTGCGCTTTTATCGTGAACCCACCGCAGAAGAGACTCCGCAAGACAAAATTGTCGACCACAATGAGTCGCCTTGCGCCCCTTCGCGCAGCTGGGGTTCCCTGTTCCGCGAGCGCTCGACATGGGGGATGGTCGTCGGATGCTTCGGAATTTACTTTACGGTCTGGGTCTACCTGACCTGGCTGCCGCGTTATCTTGAGCACGATCGTCATATGAGTCTGATGAATACCGGCTGGCTGGCCGCCATCCCTTTCTTTGTGGGTATTTTTGGCGTGCTGCTGGGGGGCGTTATTTCAGACTTACTGATTAGAAAAGGCATGAAAGCCATTACCGCGCGTAAGATCCCGATCGTCGGCGGAGCGCTGATTGCGGCATGTGCCGTGGCGCCGGTACCTTACATTGAAAGTACGCCGCTGTGCATGTTGCTACTGACAATCGGTTATTTTGCCGCCCAGCTCCCTTCAGGCGTGATCTGGGCGCTGGTGACGGACGTTGCGCCCGCGGGATCGGTAGGTTCTCTCGGTTCAATTCAGAATTTTGGCGGCTTCCTGGGCGCGGCGCTGGCTCCTATCGTTGCCGGCTTGATTCTCGATACCACCAATAACTTTACCTGGGTCTTCCTTGCCGGTGCGGCGCTGTTATTACTCGGGGCCCTCAGCTATGGATTGGTTCTGAAAGAACCTATCAGTAATGAGGCACATTCGTAGTCAGAACGACACTCTGAGCCCGGTACTGACCTACCGGGCTCGGTTATCCTGCGCAGAGATAACCCGACGCACGTCGGCAAAGGATCTCCGGCGCAAGGAACCTCCGCTTTTCGGCGAAGACGCGCCCCACGACGCCCCCATTACGCAATCCGCAGGCCTATCCTCTTAACCCCTCGTGACGCCTTGTCTTCGTCGGGTTTCCGTTTCCTGACAAATGTTAACGTTAACCTTTGTGATTAACATCACGTTAGCCAGGTTGTATTGCGGCCAACTTAATAGTAATAATGAACCCGCCGTCATTAATCCGTACCGCTCAGTCAGCGTCGATCTGATATCTATGCTGAGGGTTTTTATCATCAAGAAAAGAAATGTATCTGGAATCGTAAATTAAATAAGAGAACACAAACCGCTGTCTCTACCTGGCCGATTATTTTATTGAATCTGGCCGCCCTGCCATATCGCTAGCCGGTGTCGAAGACGACGATAGCGATACAGGATTCCGTTTGCTAAAATAAAAATATCGTCACAAGGAAATAAATATGAAGGCTTTTTCATTTTTTAAAAATGAATATTACCGCTATGCCTCCGGTTATTCGTTTCTGTTTTTTATCGCCTGGTCGCTGTGGTGGTCGCTGTATGCCATCTGGCTTAAAGGGACCATCGGCCTCACCGGTACGCAGTTGGGAACCCTGTACTCCGTCAATCAGTTTACCAGTATGATCTTTATGATTGGCTATGGAATAATCCAGGATAAACTCGGCCTCAAAAAGCACCTGATCTGGCTCCTGAGTGTGATTTTAGTGCTCACTGGTCCGTTCCTGATTTATATATATGAACCGCTGCTGCGGCACAACTTCGCGTTAGGTTTGGCGATTGGCTCGCTGTTCTTTGGTATTGGCTACCTCGCCGGTTGCGGATTACTCGATAGTTTCACCGAGAAAATGGCGCGGGCATTTAGCTTTGAATACGGTACCGCCCGGGCGTGGGGATCGTTTGGCTATGCTATTGGCGCTTTACTTGCCGGGATCTTTTTCGCCATCAATCCGCATATTAACTTCTGGCTGGTATCGCTGTTTGGCGTGTGCTTTATTATTATCAATATTTTATTTAAAAGTGAAAAAACGGCCAGCGGTACCCACCGCCATGAAAAAGTGCACAAAGATGATTTCATCGCCGTATTTAAAGATATTAAATTCTGGATTTTCGTGCTGTTCATCACCGGGACCTGGTCATTCTATAATATTTACGATCAGCAGATGTTTCCTGTGTTCTACGCCGGGCTGTTCTCATCCGTCGAGACCGGCACCCGGGTCTACGGCTATCTGAACTCCTTCCAGGTGGTGCTGGAAGCCATCGGTATGGCCGTCATTCCCTTCTTTGTAAACAAGGTCGGCGCGAAAAAGGCGCTGCTTGTCGGAGGCATGATCATGATCTGTCGCATTCTGGTGTCAGCGACTTCAGAAAGCCCGTATATCATCTCGTTGATCAAGCTATTTCATGCGATTGAAGTGCCGCTGTTTGTGATCTCGGTATTCAAATACAGCGTGTCCAACTTTGATTCGCGCCTGTCTTCCACCATCTTCCTCGTGGGGTTCCAGATCGCCAGCTCGCTAGGTATTGTGCTGCTATCGATCCCGGTGGGGATGCTGTTTGATGCGTTTGGCTACCATATTGTATTTTATCTGTTCTCTGCTATCGTCTCGGTGATCCTGCTGTTTGGCGTGGTCTTCCTCAGTAATGGGCGCAATCCCGGCCCGCGCAGCGCAGCGGTGCAAAACGAAACCTTATAATATTCGCGAGGCAATGTCCGCCGCTGACATTGCCTTATTCTTTGTCATTTATCGTTGGATAGCGCATCAGAAAGCCCCCCGTATCGCATTAACGATGCAGATTCTTCCTGGCAAGGCTGTCAATGATGAGGCTTTTGCAGCGGTATATTCCACTTATTTTTGTGGTATTCAGTTTATGCAAAATAATACCGACAAAAGACTGCACCGTTCTTTTGGAGATCAGCAGGCTGCGGGAAATTTCCTCCAGCGAGTAGCCATTCAAAATCAAATGGATGATATGCGCTTCTCTTTTGGTAAATGACAACTTGTCCCTCTTCAGATTGATCCCCATTTTTTTAAACGCCTGCCGCATCATGAGATATTCATTACCGGTTAACTCAGTGTCAATGAATACCGCTTCGCGCCCTATCCCGCCCATTCCTGACGCCGGTTTTAATAAAAAGATGAGATTGACGGGTGAAATGTGCAGGTGTTTGAGACGTTCGGCATCGCCGGTGCTCAGCTCTGACTCCACAATCACCACATCGCTGTTGCTGAAGGCAATATCGCTGACCCGTGAAAACATAACCCTGTTGACGGAGAGGCTGTTATCGCTGAACATACATTTCAGACCTTCAAGCATGAAATTATTATTGGTAATAACATAAATATTCATATAGTCCCCGCAGCAATAACCTTTTGCGAATCGTCCCATTCCTTATGTGCTGACAAAGTGGTGCCTGTATTGGTGTCGCCGGGTAACTATGACGTACTCCGGCTCAGCGGAGTACGTCAGCTGCTCTACTGATGCGCCGCTAGCACGCTATTCACGATCTCCACCGCTTCTTTCTCGATCTGCTTACGATGTTCTTCCCCGAGGAAGCTCTCGCAGTAGATCTTGTAAGCGTCTTCCGTACCCGACGGACGGGCGGCGAACCAGCCGTTGTCGGTCATCACTTTCAGACCACCAATCGATGCGCCGTTGCCCGGCGCCGCGGTCAGGCGCGCGGTGATCGGGTCGCCCGCCAGCGTGCTGGCGCTGACCATCTCCGGTGACAGCTTCGCCAGCGCCGCTTTCTGTGTGGAAGTGGCCGAAGCCTGCAGCCGGTTATAGCTCGGCGCGCCGAAGCGGGCGGCCAGTTCGTCGTAGTGCTGCTGCGGGTTTTTACCGGTCACGGCGGTGATTTCCGCCGCCAGCAGGCACATGATGATGCCGTCTTTGTCGGTCGACCACGGCGTGCCGTTAAAACGCAGGAACGAGGCGCCCGCGCTCTCTTCCCCGCCGAAGCCGAAGCTGCCGTCGAACAGACCGTCAACAAACCATTTAAAGCCCACCGGCACTTCCACCAGCCTGCGGCCGAGGTCGTTCACTACGCGGTCGATCATCGCCGAGGAGACCAGCGTCTTACCGACGGCGACATCCTGGCCCCACTGCGGACGATGCTGGAACAGGTAGTTAATCGCCAC